>CADAXW010000053.1 GCA_902792005.1 uncultured Lachnospiraceae bacterium | reverse complement strand
GCCGACCGAATGCGGGAAAATCTTCTATATTAAACCTGCTGCTGGGTGAGGACAGAGCGATCGTTACGGAGATCGCAGGGACCACCCGGGATACTCTTGAGGAAAAGGCGGTGCTGGGAGGGATTCCCCTGGTGCTGATCGATACCGCCGGGATCCGTGATACTGAGGACGTGGTAGAACGGATCGGTGTGGAACGTGCGAAGAAAGAGCTGGAAGAGGCGGATCTTATCCTCTTTATTCTGGATGCTTCTCATTCGCTGACGGATGAGGATACATTTATCGCAAAAGAACTGCCGGAAGGCGTTCCGGTTGTGGTTTTACTGAACAAACAGGATATGGACGTGGAAGTATCTCCGGAGGACGTGCTGCGGCTGCCGGGACTCTCACGTGCAGCGGCTGCGGACGGATCGCCGGCTTCAGGACAAAGCGCGTCCGACGGCCAGGGCCCGCGGGTGATCGAGATATCGGCGGTCACCGGCGAGGGAAAGGAGCAGCTGCGGGATGCTTTGCAGCAGCAGTTCTTTAGCGGCGGTATTTCTGAGAACGGAGAACGTTATCTTCTGAATACGCGACATTTGGAGGCCATTCACGAGGCAGGGGAAGCCCTGAACCGGGTGATGGACAGTGTAGATGCAGGAGTAGGCGAAGATTTCTATACGATAGACCTGTTAGCAGCATACGAAGCGCTGGGTCACATCACCGGTGAAACGCTGGAGGATGATCTGGCAGACAAGATTTTTAGTGACTTCTGCATGGGAAAGTGAGGTTTTTGAAGTGAAAAAGGTACTGAAGGTACTGATGTGGATCGGATTGGTCCTTTCGATTATTTTGATTTTTTCCGCTCGTTGGCTTCTGACCACCTGGTCGGATCTTTCCGGAGATGAGATCTTCTATCATCTGAAGACATCCATCAGCGGAACGAATGAGGGCATGATCTGGGAGTATATCCGTGCATCCATGATCCCATCCGCGATCGTGATCGCGATCATCGTAGCAGCATTCTTCTTTATTAAGAAAAAGTTTCCGAAGCATAAAAAGAAAACCTTTATCATTTTAGGTGTGATCGCGATCCTGAATATCGCGGTAACCATTACGATCCTGGAAGTAAAGACCGGTATTCTCCGGTACATGATCCGCAATGCCACCATGAGTGACAGTGTGGATGATGATTTTATCTATAAGAATTATGTGGATCCCAAAAATGTGGAGCTGAAGTTCCCGCAGAAGAAACGGAATCTCATCTACATTTTCCTGGAGTCCATGGAGACCACCTATGCATCCACCGAGGACGGGGGAGGATTTGAACAGGGATGTATCCCCGAGCTGGTACAGATCGCAAAGGAGAATGAGGATTTCTCCGGTTCGTCGGATCAGTTGAACGGCGGCGTGGTGCTTCCGGGTGCAACCTGGACCATGGGTGCCATGTTCGGACAGAGCAGCGCTCTTCCCCTGCAGGTTCCTGTAGGCGGTAATACCATGGGAAGAGAGGATGGGTTCTTCCCCAGTGTCACGACTCTGGGTGATATCCTTCAGAAGGAGGGTTATAATCAGGTCCTGATGTTCGGTTCCAATGCCACCTTCGGCGGGCGCGACAGCTACTATCTGAGTCATGGAAATTATGAGATCCGTGATTATCAGTGGGCCCTGGATAATAAGAAGATCCCCGACGGCTACAAGGTTTGGTGGGGCTTCGAGGATGAGAAGCTGATCGACTTCGCCAAGGAAACCCTTACTGAGCTTTCCAGCAAGAGCGAGCCCTTCAACTTTACGATGCTTACGGTGGATACACATTTCTCGGACGGATATGTGTGCCGTCTCTGCGGGGATGAATTCGGTGATAACCAGTATGCAAATGTTATGGCCTGCAACAGCAGACAGATCAAGGCATTTCTGGACTGGATCAAGACCCAGGATTTCTATGAGAATACAACCATCGTCCTGTCCGGTGACCATACCACCATGGACGCGGATTTCTGCGAAAATGTATCCTCTGACTATCAGAGAAAGACCTTTACGGCCATCATCAATGGAGCACCCGTGGAAGACAGTAAAAAAGAAGGCCGGGTATTTTCCACATTTGATATGTTCCCCACCACACTGGCGGCTCTTGGCGTTACGATTTCGGGTGACCGGCTGGGACTTGGCGTAAACCTTTATTCGGACAAGGAAACGCTGGTGGAAAGGTACAGCATTTCAGAGTGCGAGTCTGAGCTGAGCTTACCGTCTCCCTTTATGAATGAGCTCAGTGGAGTCAAGCTGAAACCCGAGCATCTGGATGCGCTATATAAGAGAGCAAAGGTTTGGGTCGGCCGGGACAAGAAGAGTAAATGCGTCTGGGTTTATATCGATGAATTTGATGAGCTTAACTACAGTGCTTTGAAGAGTGCTGAGCTGGAGGTAAAGGATACCGTCACCGGAGAAGTGAAGAACTATGATATGACGGCGACACAGACGAATCCCAACCGGTTCCATGTGGATGTGGTCACGGATATCCCATCCAGCAAACAGAAGATCAAGGAATTGGAAATGACGCTGTACTTCACTGTAGATGGCATAGAACACTATCCGATCCTGAAGATCGTAGGCGGGAAAAAGACGGAAGTGAAATGATCAGAACCCTAGTATACCCGTCGGCGCATTCGTCGAGTTATTCTGCGACGGCTATACCAGAAAAAGACACGGGAGAAATACATATGTCATATGTTGAGGAAGTCTATGATATCCTCGTAGTAGGCGCGGGGCATGCGGGCTGCGAAGCAGCCCTTGCAGCCGCGCGTCTTGGATTTGAGACCATTCTATTCACTGTCAGCATGGACAGTGTTGCGCTGATGCCCTGCAACCCCAATATCGGCGGAAGCTCCAAGGGACACCTGGTGCGGGAGATCGATGCCCTGGGCGGTGAGATGGGGAAGAACATAGACAAAACCTATATTCAATCGAAAATGCTGAACCGGTCGAAGGGCCCGGCGGTTCACTCCCTGCGTGCACAGGCAGACAAGGGAGAATACACCAAGGAAATGCGCCGCACACTGCAGCGGGAGCCCCATCTGACCCTGCGGCAGCAGGAGGTGACGGAGCTGATCCTTGCGGAGGGCAGACGCGTGACAGGCGTTAGGACCTGTTCCGGTGCCATATATCATGCAAAGGCAGTGATCCTCTGCACCGGCGTATATCTGAAGGCGCGCTGTATCTACGGCGAGACCATCAGCTACACGGGACCCAACGGTCTGTCGGCAGCAAATCATCTGTCGGACTCCATGGCTGAGGCGGGGATCGGGATCCGGAGGTTCAAGACCGGAACTCCGCCCAGGATCGACCGGAAGTCCATCGACTTCTCCAAGACGGTGGAGCAGAAGGGGGATGAAAGGATCGTTCCCTTCTCCTTTGAGAATCGTGCGGAGGATATCGAGAGAGAGCAGATCTCCTGCTGGCTCACCTATACAAACGAAGAAACGCATCAGATCATAAAAGAGAACATACACAGATCACCCCTTTATTCCGGCGTGATCCAGGGCACCGGCCCCCGGTACTGTCCCTCCATTGAGGATAAGATCATGAAATTCCCGGATAAGGACAGACACCAGCTTTTCATCGAGCCCGAGGGAGAGTTTACAGATGAAATGTATCTCGACGGCATGCCTTCCTCCCTGCCGGAGGATGTGCAGTACCGCATGGTTCATTCCGTACCGGGGCTGGAGAATGCAAAGATCGTTCGAAATGCATATGCCATCGAATATGACTGCATCTCCGCCACGGAACTGAAGCCCTCTCTGGAGTTCAAGGAGGTGGAAGGCCTCTTTGCCGCCGGTCAGATCAACGGAAGCTCCGGCTATGAGGAGGCGGGCGCCCAGGGTCTCATCGCGGGGATCAATGCGGCTAGAAAACTGCAGGGAAAGGATCCGGTGATCCTGTCCCGTTCCGATGGCTATATCGGAGTACTGATCGATGATCTTGTAACAAAGGAAACCAGGGAACCCTACCGGATGATGACCAGCCGTGCGGAATATCGTCTGCTGCTCCGGCAGGATAATGCGGACCTCAGGCTGACGCCCATTGGATATGAGATCGGGCTGATCTCCGAGGAAAGATATCAGCGATTCCTCCGGAAGAAGGAAATGATCGAGTCGGAGATACAGCGTCTGGAGGAAACCCCCATCGGTGCTGCGAAAAAGACTCAGGAATTCCTGACGGCACATGACAGCGCACCCCTTCGTACCGGTGCTGTGCTGGCGGATCTTCTCAGGAGACCGGAATTCCATTATCAGGATCTGGAGGAGCTGGATCCGGATCGCCCGAAGGAGGGGATCACGGAGGAGATCGCCGAGCAGATCGAGATATCCATCAAGTATGAGGGATATATCAAACGGCAGAAAAACCAGGTGGAACATTTTCTTAAGATGGAGGGAAAACGGATCCCGGCGGATCTGGATTACAGCCAGGTGAAGAACCTCCGGAAGGAAGCAAGACAGAAGCTGGAGGCAGTGCGGCCCGTGTCTCTCGGACAGGCATCCCGCATCTCCGGTGTATCTCCGGCGGATGTGTCACAGCTCATGCTGTTTCTCCGACTGTAGCACCGGAAAGACAGTTCTGAAACGGGGCTTTGGGACGCACGCCTGTCCCTTGCGTGGAACTATAGAAAGTGGTAAAATATATAAAGTTGTAGAATATACAAAGTTGTTACAGATCACTCTGTGTAAAAGGAAACTGTTTGTATGAAATATATAGTGCTGGATCTGGAGTGGAACCAGAGTGCTTACGGCCGGGCCGGAGAGCATCCGAGGCTGCCATTTGAGATCATTGAGATCGGCGCGGTGAAGCTGGATCATAAGTACCGGCTGGAATCGGAATTCCGCGAGCTGATCACTCCGAAGATATATAGGAAGCTGCATCATACCATTCGGAACATGCTGAACTATGATGAGAAGGATCTGCAGCGGGAGGGAAAGCCCTTCAAGGATGTCTGTAAGAGATTTCTGGACTGGTGCGGAGAGGATTCCGTGTTCTGCACCTGGGGTATGTCGGATCTGTTCTATTTGCAGAATAATATGGACTTCTATTACATGGATAAGCTTCCTTATCCGGTCCATTACTACAATATCCAGCAGATCTACGCTGACAAGTATGATCCGAACAAGACCATCTGCAAGCTGGAGAAGGCGGTGGAGGCGCTGCATATTCCCATCATGGAACCCTTCCATGCAGCCATCAGTGATGCGAGGTATACAGCGAAGGTGCTTGCAGCCGCGAAGCTGGGCAACATCAAGGATAAGTACACGGTCGATATCTACCAGCGGCCCAAGAAGCCGGAAGAGATCATTAATGACCGTCATGCAAATGTGATCGATTATGTTTCCATCGAGTACCCGAGCAAGGCATTGGCCATGGCCGATGAGGGAGTATCCGAGCTGCGGTGTCCGAAGTGCGGCAGACGTCTGTCGCTGAAGGTACAGTGGTTCAGCAATGCACAGAACTCCGAGGTGGCCATAGGAAGGTGCTTCTACCATGGCTATGTACAGGGAAAGATCCGCTTCCGAAATACCGAGGGCAGCGATGATACGGTCTATGCGATCAAAAAGATCACCCGGACAAATAAAGCAGGATTCGAAGGATTAAAGGCGAGACAGGAGGAACTCCGGGAGAAGAAACGACTGAAACGACATGAATCCGAAAAAAGAAAAATCAAGGCCAGACGGGCAAGAAAAAGGAGAAAGACTCCGACTAAGAAATCCGCTTCGTGATGAAGCGGATTTTTTGTGTGGGAATGTTTTTCTTTATGAAGTAGGCCATTTTGTGTATAATTAAATATGGGTTTTTATCCGCTTTTCATGGGAGGCAAAATAAGTATGTGATTTTGTTTCTAAGGGGAATCGAGAGTAGTACAAATGTAACAGGGAGGTCCAGATGAAGAAAATACTTGTTGTTGATGATGAAGAAATGATGCGCAAGATCACGAATCGGATCCTGTCCAAGGAGTATGAAGTGGTTCTGGCGGGTTCAGGGCAGGAAGCCATTGAGGTATACGAGAAGGAGCGCCCGGATCTCATCCTTTCGGATCTGATGATGCCGGAAATGAACGGGTTTGAGATGCATAAGATCCTGCAGGATAAGTATAAGGAGTCCATTCATATCATGTATATGACAGCGGATGACGCAGAGGGCATTGAGGACAGGGGGCTGGATATGGGAGCCTCTGATTTCATTCGGAAGCCCATCCGTCCGGAGGTACTTCTGAAGCGGGTTGCCAATATCATGAACAACCTGGAAAAGATCAGCACATTGACAGAGGAGGCCACCATCGACAAGCTGACGGGACTGATGAACAAGGCTACCACCATTTCCACCCTGACGGAGCTGGTGAAGCACGCGACGGGAACCCTGCTTATGGTGGATCTGGACAGCTTTAAGCTGGTAAACGACATTTACGGCCACGATATGGGAGACCAGGTGCTGAAGGGCTTTGCGGAGATACTGGTAAGCAACACGGAACCCGGGGATATCCGTTCCAGGGTTGGCGGTGACGAGTTTATGCTGTTCCTGAACGGTGTGACGGATGAAGAGATCATGAAGGATCTGTCACAGCGTGTGAACCGGCAGATCGTGGAGATGGCAAAGCGTCTTATGGGTGAGGATATGCAGATCCCGCTTGGGGTATCCTTCGGTGGTGCTGCCGTTCCCCAGTTCGGAACGGATTATGAGAAGCTGACCCAGAAGGCAGACCGGGCACTTTATATTATTAAGAAAAACGGAAAGCATGGCATTGCCTTCTATCGGGAAGGGATCGCAAAGACGGAGGAGAAGGCCGTAGCATCCATCGATGAGCTGCGTCGGATCCGACAGGTCATGGGTGAGCGAAATCTGACGGACACAGCCATGCAGCTGGAGCCTCAGGCCTTCGCTGCGGTTTATAAGTTCATTCTGCGTTATCTGCATACCTATCATGGTTCGGCCTATACGGCACTGGTGACCATGGAGAAGAAGGATCCCTCGCTTAACGATGCAACATTTGGCGAGATAGCAGAGGAGTTCGGAGAACTGATGACGAAGTCGCTTCGGAAGAGCGATATCATGATGCAGAATCGTCCGAACCAGTATTTCCTTCTCCTGCCTGAGCTTCCGGAGGAGCATGCGGAGTCTGTCTTTGCCAGGATCCGTAACGGCTGGAAGGAATCGGAGCATTCGGAGGTAACGGTCATCCGATTTGATGCAGAGAAGATCAGCTTCGAGGAAAACCGGGAGGTTGAGCGAAGAAGATAGGTGTGACGGTGTAACAGGAGAAATCGTCTATGAGAAATACAGTACGAAAACAGGATGTGATCGTGGTCATCGCCCTGGTTATAGTGTTTGTCACGATCATCATCCTGAATTCACGCCTGATCGATTCCATAATGGTTTCACAGGTGGATCAGGTTAATCAGAACCGCATGGAGGTTGGCAGCAACAAGCTGGATGCTGCGCTTTCCGAGAGAAGAGGTGTGCTGTACCGTTTCGCAAAGGACGCGGAAACGGAGATGGCCCAGCTTGGAACCGGAGACCGGTTTGCAACATACATAAAAGAGGCCGGCCGAAGCATGCGGGAGGAACTGGGAGATACCCTGATCAATGTGTATGTTGCAAGTGAAAAATTCCAGTACTATCCGGACACAAGCCTTCCGGTGGGATTTGACGGCAAGAAGCGGGTATGGTACCAGTCTGCGGTGGACGCCAAGGGAAAGGTGGTGGTTTCCAAGCCTTTTACCGACCAAAGCTCCGGGCAGCTGATCATTACCTTCTCCATCGTTCTGAATGACGGGAAAACCGTTCTCGGGATGGACTATACACTGAAGGAGGTAATTGCGGCAGTTAAGGGACTGGCCGGTGAGGACGAGTCCATGCCCTTTATCCTGACGGAGGAAGGCTACATCGTCGGATCCACGGATGTCACTTCGGTGGGGAAGAAACTCAGTGATGTTCTTCCGGAGTATGCCAACGTGCTGGAGAAGCTGTTCCGATCGTCTCAAAATGTAAACTACCAGGAAGTCTCCGTGGATGGTATGACGAATACGGTATTCTTTTCAAAGCTCACCAATGGGTGGACCATTTCACTTTTCGTGAAGAATTCTTCTCTTTACGGAGAGGCAAGAGGACAGAGAACTGCCAATATCGTGATCAACGTCATTCTGATGCTGGTGATCATAATTACATTTCTGGTTGGCTCCAGAAACCGTATCCGCGCACAGGAAATGCTTCAGAGCCGGGAGGTCTTTGTTTCCAAGATCCTGGATAATCTGCAGACACCTCTGGGTGAGATCCTGCGGCTCAGCGATATGGAGCGTTTCAATAATTCCAATGATATCAAAAAGGATATGCAGGATATCCGGGCTTCGAGTATGAAGCTCCGTGAAATGATGGATAACCTGAGGTCCTATTCCACCATCGTTTCGGATGTGGATAAGAACATAGGCAAGGAGCAGCAGAAGAGAAGGAAGCTGGCAAGGTCCATCGGTATTTTCCGAAATGTCATCATCGTGATCCTGGTTCTGATCTCTGCCATCAGCATGTATTTCTATGTGCATGACCGGAGCAGCGTGGTTCGTGAGACCGTGCTTTCGGATATGGACAACTTTGATGCGGCGCTGACCCAGTGGGAGGCAGAGCAGTCCACCGTTCTTCAGGTCTTTACAGATGCCATTTGTTCGCAGCCGGAGATCCTGGATGATTACGAGGGAGCTGTGGCATGGCTGGATCGTATGTCCCAGCGCTATGATTCCATCTCCCTCTGCTATGTGGCAAACCCCGCAGCCAAGCATACCATCATTTCCAATACCGGCTGGGAGCCGGAGGCGGGATGGCTGTTCGGTGACCGGGAATGGTATAAGGGTGCCATGGAGAGCGAAACGGGAAAATGTGCTACGGATCCCTACTACGAAGCGACGAACGGAAATTACTGCGTTACCCTTTCTCAGGTGATGTATGATGAGAACATGAATTTCCTGGGCGTATTCTGTATCGACATTTATCTGGACAAGCTGATCGACATCTTTGATGATGAGGTCTACGACAATGAATATGTATTCCTGGTGGATAAGAACGGCGACGTCCTGAATCATCCGAATCCGGATTATGTCATGACGAAGGAACATAAGACAAATGTGGCGGATACCCCGTACAGCGGTGTATACCTGGCAACCGGCAAGGACGGCACTACCATGCGTACCCTGCGGGATTATAATGACGATCTGAGCATGTGTGTATGCAGGAATCAGTCTATAACAGGCTTTTCCATCATTATGATCGCAAACTGGTGGAAGTGGAATAAGGAGATCCTTCTTTACTGCGGTATCTACCTGATCTTTATCATTGCAAGTATTGTAACGGTGATCCTGCTGCTGAATCGGGTTATCCGTTCGCAGGCAAGAATGAATGCCGAGCTTACGCTGACTGCGGATCGCGCCATGGCAGCGGGTCGGGCAAAATCAGACTTCCTGGCTCAGATGAGTCATGAGATCCGAACGCCCATCAATGCCGTGATCGGTATGGATGAAATGATCCTCAGGGAGAATCAGGATCCGGATATCAGGGAATATGCCGAGAATATCAAGAGTGCCAGTCAGACACTGCTGTCCCTTATCAACGGTATTCTGGACTTCTCCAAGATCGAAAGCGGAAAGCTGGAGATCCTGGAGGTACGGTATGAGACCCTGGATATCGAAAGCATCCTCGCAAGGGCGGAGAAGAAGGGTCTGGCTCTGGTACTGGATATCGACCCTGCACTTCCCCAGACGCTGTTTGGTGATGATGTAAGGATCCGTCAGGTGATCACGAATCTTCTTACCAATGCCGTGAAGTATACGAGAGAGGGTCAGATCACTCTGTCCATTCGAGGAGAAAAGGGCGAGTCGGAGGATGCATACAGGCTGAAGGTGGCCGTAAAGGATACGGGTATCGGAATCCGGGCTGAGGATATGGAGGGCCTGTTCCAGTCCTTCCAGCGTCTGGATGAGAAGAGAAACCGGAACATCGAGGGTACAGGTCTCGGAATGTCCATCGTACAGGGACTCCTGGGCATGATGGGCAGCGAGCTGAAGGTGGAAAGTGAGTACGGCGTAGGATCTACATTTTCCTTTGTTCTGGACCAGAAGGTCATCGACTGGGCAGAGATCGGAGAGTATGTACGGATTCGTGACAAGAAGGAAGAGAAGGTGGAGATGCGCGAGGGTCTTACCCTGACTGACGCAAATATCCTCGTGGTTGATGATAATGAGATGAATCTGAAGGTGGCCCGGGGTTTGCTGAAGCGGTACAAGGTGGTGCCGGATCTGGCAGCCAGCGGAAAGATATGCCTGCAGATGATGAAGGAGAAGCAGTACGATATCGTCCTGATGGATCATATGATGCCGGGAATGGATGGCGTGGAGACACTGCAGGAGATTCGGAAGCAGCAGCTGGCACCGGAGACAACGCCTGTCATCGCACTTACGGCCAATGCCATCATGGGTGCCCGGGACGAGTACCTGAAGTACGGCTTTATGGATTATCTGTCCAAGCCCATTGATGTGGTCCAGCTGGAGGATATGCTGGTGAGATATCTGCCGGAGGAGAAGCAGAAGTATGCGTCCGGAGAGGAGACCGCGGAGGCAGCAGGAGCCAAGGACGACGGAGCAGCGGAAGCGGCAGAGGACGCAGCAGGAGATGTAGCAGAGAATGCGACGGAGAATGCAGCAGCTGCAGCCGGACCGGATGCGGAGGGAAGCTTCGTTGACCGGCTTGCGGCAGAAGGCTTCAACATCGAAAGCGCACGCAGCTTTACCATGGAGGATGATGAGTTCTACCTTGAGCTGCTTCAGACATTTATCGAAGAAGCAGAGGTGAAGAGTGCCAACATCCGGAAGTTCTATGACGAGGAAGACTGGAAGAATTACCAGATCGCAGTCCACGGCCTGAAGAGCTCTGCAAGGACCATCGGTTCGGACAGTCTGGCAGATAAGGCACTGGAGCAGGAGATGGCGGCCAAGGAAAGCAGAACCGATGACATCCGTGGAGGTGTGGACGGACTGCTGGAGCAGTATAAAGAGATCACGGACATCATTGTAAAGGCAACGAAAGAGTAAAAAAAAACTGCAGCCGCGGGTCAAACCCGTTGGCTGCAGTTTTTTCGTGCGGTACGGCCGGCTGACAGATATGCTTCGCATGCATAATCTGTGAAGGGATCCGGTCATATCTTCCCCAGCAGAAGGTTTACCACATCCCGATACTCTGCCAGGGTCTTTGACTTCCAGAGAGGACGAAGCTCCTTTGAGGGAAGACCGGTATAGACCTGCAGATAGCTCCAGAGCTCCTTCAGCTTCATGAGAGCCGGGCCTTCCCGGTCCATTTCCTCTTTATAGCCGTGATACAGCAGATCAAGAAAGGCCTTCAGCCGCTGGATGTCCGGCTTCGGCGGATCTGTGGGGGAGGTGTCCTTCGATGCACCATCCGACAGCGCTTCCTCTTGCCGGATCTGCTCTGCCAGCTCCGGGTTCCACAGGAGTCCACGGCCCAGCATAACTGCGGAGATATCCGGGTACATTTGTACCAGTCGCCGGTAATCCTCAGGGGTGGTGATGTCGCCGTTATAGCAGAGGGCACATTTTGTTCCGCGGATCCGTTCGTAAGCCAGAGCAAAGGCCTCCATATGTACATTTCCTTTGTAGAATTCCTTTTGGAACCGGGGATGGATGATGAGCTCCGTCATGGGATATTTCAGAAGAACCTCCAGGATATCCTCCCATTCAGCCTCCGAGGAAATGCCGATGCGACATTTGACGGATACCGGAAGGGGAGAAGTGCTGTAGATCCCGTCCAGCAGGCGGTCCAGTTCCCGGGGCTCCCGGAGTGCGCCGGCCCCGCGCTTTTTGGCCACCACGGTTCCGGAGGGGCAGCCCAGGTTCAGGTTCACCTCGGAATAGCCATAATCCTTTAAGGTACCTGCGATGGCAGCGAAGGTTTCCGGGCGGTTCGTGAGGATCTGGGGGATCACGTGAAGATCCCTGTTATGCTCCGGAAGTACGTCATGCAGTTCGATCTGATTCAGAACCGGATTGGACAGGAAGGGCGTAAAGCAGGTGTCGATCCCGCCGTAGCAGGCCATATAGGCGTTTCGAAATACATATCCGGTGATGCCCTCCATGGGGGCGAGGTATATTTTCATAGTGTGCTCCCTTAAATGTGATGATACCAGATCATAAGGGCACGAATGGCGTGCCTGTACCATGATACCATATCGGGGGCGGGATGCAAAGGAATATGAAATAACGCTTGACTTTTGCGGTTTAATGCGCTAAAGTGTTAAAGTACCTGCCGGAAGCGTGCAGACCAGGCACGTAAATATGGCTTCCGTGCGGGGAAACCGCTTGACGGAGATGCAAAAAAGGAATAGTCTATATCCGTATGTTTTCAACGTAGTTAGCACGGAGGACGAAAATGAAAGTATTACTGGATATACTGATCCTGCTGGTCGGGTTCGTAGCCATGATCAAAGGGGCCGACTGGTTCGTGGACGGAAGCTCCGCGGTTGCCAGAAAGTTCAGGATCCCGGGCGTTATCATCGGTCTGACCATCGTAGCCATGGGAACCTCGGCGCCGGAACTGGCAGTCAGCACATCGGCTGCGATCCAGGGCTCGAATGAGATCGCCATCAGTAACGTGGTGGGATCGAACCTGTTCAACCTGCTCATGGTTTTGGGTATCTGCGCGATCATCCATCCGGTACCGGTGGGGAAGCCGATCCTGAAACGGGATTACCCGGTAAATCTGGGGATAACAGTGATCCTGCTGCTCTTTGCGGCAGTACCGGCGCTGCTGGAAGGAAATCTGTTTGATCACAAAATGACAGAAAATGTCGGCACGGTTGGCCGTGTCTGCGGGATCCTTTTCCTGGTGATCTTTGTCGGATACATTTTCCTGCTGATCCGGGATGCAAAGAAGAACAAGACCGAGGAGGAAGAGGATGAAAAGCCCATGGAGACATGGAAATGTATCGTCCTGATCCTCGTGGGTGTTGCCTGCATCGTAGGTGGCGGAGAAGCTGTTGTATATGGAGCCAAGAACATTGCGCTTGCCGCAGGTATGTCGGAGACGCTGGTAGGACTTACCATCGTTGCTCTGGGTACCAGCCTTCCTGAACTTGTAACCTCTATCGTGGCTGCAAGAAAAGGTCAGGTGGATATGGCGGTGGGAAATGTCATCGGCTCGAATATTTTCAACATTTTGCTGATCCTGGGTGTTTCAACCACCATCCACCCCATCGGAGTCAATCTGATGAATGTCTATGACATGATCATCCTGCTGGTTGTCAATACGGTTGTTTTGCTCTTCTGCTGCCATGAGAAGCGCGTCACGAGAATCGAAGGGATCATCATGGTTCTGCTTTATGCAGGCGATATGGTATTTGCGGTCATGCGGTAGAGCACAGGGACATCGCGGGAGCGCGAAGGGACATCGCCGGAGCGCGAAGGGACATCGCCGGAGAGCGGAGAAAAATCGGCAGCGGAATGCGGCCGGATATATTTAGGAAATAAAAAAAGAAATGAG
>CADAXW010000052.1 GCA_902792005.1 uncultured Lachnospiraceae bacterium | reverse complement strand
ATCCGCCGCCGTCGTCAGTGTGATGTATGCGGGAAGCGGTTTACCACCTATGAGAAGGTGGATACCATTCCGCTCATGATCATCAAGAAGGATCGTACCCGGGAGGCCTATGACCGGTCGAAGATCGAGAAGGGTCTTGTGCGTTCCTGCCATAAGCGGCCGGTGACCATGGATCAGATCGAGGCATGTGTGGATGCCATCGAGTCCGAGATCTTTAATCTGGGACAGCGTGAGGTTGAGAGCTCCGCAGTGGGAGCGATCGTTATGGATAAGATCCGCACGCTGGATGAGGTTGCGTATGTGCGTTTTGCCTCCGTATACAGAGAGTTCAAAGACGTGAATACATTTATGGATGAGCTGAAGAAGCTGCTGAAATAGGTTGTGACAAGAGGTATGGCATGGCAAAGATCGTGACGAAGCTGCTGGAGGGAGGCACCTCCGAAGTGGTTGTGAAGAAGTCAAGATTCTTAGGCATTACATTTCCGGTATCCACACCGGAGGAGGCTGCCGAGCATATCGCCGGGATTCGTAAGAAATATTACGACGCCCGGCATAATTGCTATGCATACCGTTTGGAAGGAGCCGAGAAATTCTCGGATGACGGGGAACCCAGCCAGACGGCGGGAAAGCCCATGCTGGATGTGCTGGCGGGAGCAGGACTGGTAGGAGCCCTGGTGGTGGTGACCCGGTATTTCGGCGGAACCCTGCTGGGAACCGGCGGACTGGTGCGGGCCTATACGGAGGCAGCCCAGGAAGCGGTGAAGAACAGTAAGATCACGGAGATCCGCCCCAAGCGGAGAGTGACTTGCTGCATCGCCTATCCGGAGCTGGGAAGGATCCAGTATATTTTCCGGGAGGAGGGGCTTACGCCGGAGATCGATTATCAGGAGAAGATCACCCTTTCGGCAGATGTGCCTGATGAAAGAGTGGTGCCCATAACAGCTGCCATTACGGAAGCCACTGCCGGGAAGGCAGAACTTACAGTAGGCGAGCTGTTCCTGGGGTGAGAGACAGACAGAGAAGAGACTGCGGAGAGGCCGCAGCGAAGCATATCTGTGAGGAGACAGGAAGAAGGAGACAGGCGATGAAGTTTCTTGGATTGAAAAAAGGAGAGGAAGGACGGTTTATCACGAGATACAACCTGTCCTATGAAACCGCTTCGGGTACGAAGAAGGAATATGAGATGATCAGCCGCGACAGCAATATCGAGGATTTTGCGGGCCTCCATGACCGGGGACCGGATGCGGTGGTGCTGATCATGCACAGCGAGGACGGTGAAAGAGTCCTTCTGAATAAGGAGTTCCGCCTTGCGCCCGGGGACTGGGTTTATAACTTCCCCGCAGGCCTCATCGACCCGGGGGAGAGTCCGGAGCAGGCAGCAGCCAGAGAACTTCGGGAGGAAACAGGGCTTACCCTGATCAGGATCACGGATCACATCGGAGAAAGCTACAGTGCAGTGGGATTCTCCAATGAGAAGAATGTATGTGTTGTGGGCGTTGCAGAGGGCGAGATCCAGGCAAGTGACTCTGACGTGGAGGAGATCGAGGCAGCCTGGTATACCAAAGAAGAGATCCGCGAACTCCTAAAGACATCGCGGTTTGCCGCAAGAACACAGGCCTATTGTTACCTCTGGTCAAAGCAGTAACATTATACAGATCCAAAGAAAATACCAAAGGAAAGCACCCATCCGGTATAGGATATGTACCCAGAATCCTGGACATGTATCCTGTGCCGGATGAGTGTTTTTTCAGAAGGCGGTACATTTAATTTTTGTTTAATAATTATGGGGTATGATGGTCTCAGAACAAAACGAAAGGGGCAAACTGCCATGCTGTTTCGAATCTTAAAAAAGGATATGATGCGGAAGAAGGTCATGAATCTGATCCTTCTCCTCTTTATCATTCTGGCGTCCATGTTCGTGGCCAGCGGCCTGTCAAATGTGGCGACCGTCCTGAGCGGGACCGACTTCTATCTGGACAAGGCCGGGATCGGGGATTATATGGTGATCACCGGGGGCGACGGTGCATACAGTGCTCTGGATGATTTTCTGAAGAATGATAAGGACATCAAAGGATACCGGATGGAGCATCTGATCTTTTCATCCAAGGAGGATATTCTTCTGGAAGGAAAGGAAAGTGTTACAAAGAATACATCTATCCTGGTGTCGGTGGATGAGGACGGGATCGATTATTTCGATAAGGACAATAATGTGATCACCAGCGTTCAGCCGGGTCATGTTTATGTACCGCTTGCCTTCCTGGAGGAGAATGACCTGAAGGCAGGAGATAAGCTCCGGTTTAAAAAGGAATCTGTGGATATGGAGTTTATCATAGACGGCAATTTCAAGGATGCGCTTCTCGGTTCTCCCATGATGGGAAATACGAGATTTCTGATCTCCGGAGAGGATATGAAGAAGGTTACAGCGGATCCGGTCCTGGTTGAGAAGTACGGTGGCGAAGCAGCCTATATCGAAACCGATGATGTGGAGACTCTTTCATCAAAGCTTGCTGAGATTGACAGCATCACATTTGACGGGAGCCGCAGTGTGATCAAGCTTACCTATGTTATGTCACTGATCGTTGCATTTGTTGTACTCATCCTTTCGCTGGCACTGATCATTGTAGCCTTTGTGGTTCTGAAGTTTGCCATCAGCATGTCGGTGATGGAGGACTTCCATGAGATCGGTGTCATGAAGGCCATCGGTATGAGGAACGGACGGATCCGTGGCATGTATGCAGCCAAGTATCTGACGCTGGCACTGATCGGTGCTGTGATCGGCGGGGCACTCAGCTTCCCCTTCGGTGAAATGCTCATTCAGTCCGTCAGCGAGAATATGTATCTCGGCAACGAGAGTGACGTGCTGTTCCACATTGTAGGAACGATCCTGGTCATCCTGATCATTTCCGGCTTCGCCTGGTTCTGTACCAGACGGGTACGTAAGCTCTCTCCGGTGGATGCCATCCGAAGCGGACAGACCGGAGAACGCTTCCATAAGAAGAAGGGACGCGGGATCCGCCGCAAGGGAAATACCCAGTTTGCACTTGCCATCAATGACATTCGGAGCAATCCGAGAAGATACCTGTCCATCTTCCTTTCCATATTCGTATGTACACTTCTGGTGCTGCTGATCGTAAATACCACAGTGACCATGAAGAGCGATACATTTCTGGGAACCTTTGGTGCGAAGGGAGACATTTATGTCGAGGACGTGAAGCAGACCATGAAGATGCAGGGCTCCGGACGTAAGGCGATGGATGAGTTCCTGGAGAAGATGAAGACTGAGATCACGGATGCGGGAATGCCCTGTGAAACCTCCATTGAAGCACAGTATAAGTATAAGACGATCGTAAATGGAAAAAAATATAATCTGACTTATCAGCAGGGAATCAATACCAAGGTGGCAGAGTATGATTATCTGTCCGGAACAGCACCGCAGAATGCGAATGAGGTGGCTGTGACAGAGCAGATCATGGAAAAGACGGGACTGAAGGTTGGCGATACATTTACAGTAGATTTCGGAGACCGGAAGGAGGACTTCCTGGTTACCGCAACCTATCAGACCATGAACCAGCTGGGGGACGTGATCCGTATGCATGAGGATACAAAGACGGACTTCAATCATTTCTCCAGCAGCATGAATTACTGCATCCGGTTTACGGATCACCCGGACCAGAAGGAGATCGATGCAAGAAAGGCAGAGATCGCAAGGATCTGGGGCGTTGATGAAAAATATGTATTTAACGCATCGGAATACTGTGTCGACAGTATGGGTGTTGCGGACACCATGGAAACAGTACAGAACCTGCTGCTCATCATCACATTGATCGTCATCATGCTTGTAACGATCCTGATGGAGCGTTCCTTTGCGGCAGACGAGAAGACACAGATCGCACTGCTGAAGGCAGTGGGCTTCCGGAACGGGACCATCGTCCGGTGGCACGTATGGAGATTTGGTATCTGCGGCGCATTTGCGGTAATCCTGGCCCTCCTGTTATCCGTTCCCATGACACACCTTTGCATCTCGCCGATCTTCAACATGATGGGAACCCAAAGCGTTGATTACCGCTACAACCTGACAATGACGGCACTCTATCCGATCATCATTTTCGGCTTCACCGTCCTGATCAGCTTCCTGGTCGCACAGTGTGTAAGAAAGATCAAGGCAAGCGACACAGCAAATATTGAATAGTCTGATGAAGGAGAAAAAACCATGAAGAACATTTTAGATGTAAAAGATCTTTGCAAAACCTATATCATCGAAAAGCGTCAGAACCATGTGCTGAAAAATGTGAATTTCAGCGTGGAGGAAGGTGAAATGGTAGCCGTGATGGGACCCTCCGGTTCCGGCAAGTCCACACTGCTGTACTCCGTGTCCGGTATGGATAAGGCAACCAGTGGTACCGTTCTTTTCGACGGAAAGGACATCACAGCGCTTTCCGATGCCGAGATGGCAGATGTACGTCTGGATGAGATGGGCTTCATCTTTCAGCAGATGTATATGATGAAGAATCTTACGATCCTGGACAATATCCTGCTTCCTGCCATGCAGAGCAAGAAGGAGGGAATTTCCAAGGAGGAGAAGATAAAGAAGGGTGAAGAGCTGATGCGGAAGATGGGCATCATCGAAACCGCAGATCATGATATCAATGAGGTGTCCGGCGGCCAGCTGCAGCGGGCTTGTATCTGCCGGAGCATGATCAACTCTCCGAAGATCATTTTCGCGGATGAACCCACCGGTGCTCTGAACCGGACTTCATCCACGGAGGTGATCGATGAGCTGGTACGGCTCAACAAGGAGGGAACCACGGTTCTCATGGTAACTCATGACGCAAAGGTTGCAGCCCGCTGCTCCCGCGTGATTTATCTTGTGGACGGAGACATCCAGGGAGAGTATAATATGGACGAGAGCAAGACCGGAAAGGAACGGGAGCGCGCTCTGAATACATGGCTGATGGACCAGGGATGGTAAGAGGGTCCGGCCGAAGGAAACCGGAGAACGATAATGCTTGATATTCTCATAGTAGAAGATCATAAAGAGATCGCTGCATTGCTGACGGACTTCCTCCGAAAGGAGGGCTACGCCGTCAGCAGCGCGGAGACGGGAGAGAAAGCCCTGCACCTCATGGAAATGTACGGTGCAAGGCTTCTTATTCTGGATATCAATCTTCCCGGAGAACTGGACGGCTTCGCCGTGCTCCAGGAGGTCAGGAAGAATGACAACACGCATGTGCTGATCACCAGCGCCAGGACGGGGAAGGAAGACCAGCTGAAGGGGCTTAGGATCGGTGCGGATGATTACATCGCCAAGCCCTACGATATGGATATCCTTCTTGCGAAGGTGAAGGGGATCATGCGGCGGAAGTTCGAGCTGGACGAAATCGTATGCGGAGACATCCGGCTGAATACGGTGACAGAATCCGCCTCGGTGGATGGAAAGATCATAGACCTTACCGCAAAGGAGTACGAGCTTCTGAAGCTCATGATGGAGCATAAGGGTACCACACTGAAGAAGGATTACCTGTTCAATACCGTGTGGGGCAGTGACTCGGATTCGGAGCTGCAGACCCTGACCGTACACATCAAGTGGCTGCGGGAGAAGATCGAGAAGGATCCGAAGAAGCCCGTGCACATCCTGACGGTGTGGGGCGTAGGTTACAGGTTTGAAGCGTGACAACGGGGACAGTCCCCATTGTCACGTTTTCCCGCGTTTTCGTGACAATGGGGACTGTCCCCGTTGTCACGCTGGGGGGAGTTGGAGATGAAGGGAAACAGGATCGTGATATGGATCGTGGTGGCTGAGCTGCTTTTATGCGGACTCAGCAATTTCCTTTTGCTTCGAAAGGATGAGGATGCGGAAAGCCTGCAGTACCGGGTGGATACCCAGCGGGCAGGACATATGCTGGAGGAGGGTTCCATGCCGAAGGCAGAGGACTATTCCACCATCATCAGCATCGCGCCCTTTGATCCGGCGGAAAAGGTGAACTATGATTATACGGTGGCACGGGCCAAGGACGGAACACTGTACCGCATCACCTATGAATCGGAGAAGAAGAACGGAAGAGCATTTCTTATCCTGAATCTCAGCTGGGGACTGATCCTGCTCATCACCATCGGCGGTGCAGCCTACATTTTCAGGAAGATCCTGATCCCCTTCCATCGGATGGAGGAGCTTCCTCTGGAGCTTGCCAAGGGCAATCTCACCATTCCCGTAAAGGAGGAGAAGGACCGCTACTTCGGAAAGTACCTCTGGTCCATGGACATGCTTCGGGAGAAGCTGGAATCGGAGAAAAATCAGAGGCTGCAGATGGAGCAGGAGAAGAAAACGCTGGTGCTTTCCATTTCCCATGACATCAAGACGCCGCTCTCCGCCATCAAGCTGTATAACAGGGCGCTGTCCGGCGGGATCTACGAGACGGAGGAGAAAAAGCAGGAGGCCTATCAGGGCATCGATAAAAATCTGAACGAGCTGGAGAAGTACATCGATGAGATCCAGATGTCTGCAAGGGAGGACTTCCTGCAGCTGAAGGTGAAGGACGAGGACTGGTACCTCTCCGAGGTGATGGAACGGCTGGAGCAGCTTTACCGGGAGAAAACCGCGTCGCTCCATGCGGAATTCTCCATTGACCCTATGAAGGACTGCATCATCCGGGGAGATAAGGAACGCGGCCTGGAGGTGCTTCAGAATCTGATGGAAAATGCGCTGAAATACGGGGATGGGAAGCGGATCCATATATCCTTTTCCGATGAGGAGGACTGCCGTCTGGTTACAGTGGAAAATACCGGTTGTACCCTGCCGGAGCGGGAGCTGCCGAATATTTTCGATTCCTTCTACCGTGGAAGCAATGCAGAGAAGGCAAAGGGCAGCGGCCTGGGACTATATATCTGCCGGCAGCTGATGCGTGCCATGGACGGTGATATCTTCGCAGAGGTGGAGGGGGAAAGGTTCCGCGTCACCGCTGTGTTCCGCAAGAGATGATTTTGAGATGATATAAAAATGAAAAGGTATAAATGAGGAGGTAAAAGATGGGAGAGTCAATGAAGGATTTTGAGGAAATGCTGGAGGCATCCTACAGCTTGATGGGAGACGGGGTTCACGATACGGACACCCTTCTGGCATGGAGAAAAGCAGAGGAGCTTTTGGAGTCACAGGAGAACATCACCGTTACGGTCACGGAAGTGGTCAAGGGTGGTGTGGTTGCCGATTTTGAAGGCATCCGGGCATTTATCCCCATTTCCAAGCTGTCACTGGAAAGGATCGACGACTGCAATCCGTTCCTGGGAAAGGAACTGGAGGTCCGGGTTTTTGAGGCAGATATGGATAAGGATAAGCTGATCCTGTCGGCCAAGGAAATTCTGAGGGAAAAGCAGGAGCAGAGCAGAAAGAAGAAGCTGTCCGATGTTCAGGTGGGACAGGTGTTCCACGGCAAGGTTGCCACAATAAAGGATTACGGCGCATTTATCGATCTGGGAGACGGACTGTCCGGGCTTGTGCATATCTCGCAGATATCCCATAACCGGATCAAGCATCCGAAGGTGGTGCTGAGCGAAGGACAGGAGGTGGATGTTAAGGTCATTGACATCAAGGACGGAAAGCTGTCCCTTTCCATCAAGGCGCTTCTCGATGCTGCCGAGGAAACCTCCGCAGAGGCAGAAGAGGACATCAAGCTTCCCGAGGTGGGCGAGCTTCGTACATCTCTTGGGGACCTACTGGACGGCCTTAAACTGGATTAGTTTCATTTATGATACGGCTCATTTCGCTGGATCCTGTAGGCGCGGTAGATCTGCTCTGACAGGATGACCCGCATCAGCTGATGGGGAAATGTCATGGCGGAGAAGCTGATCCTCTGATCCGCCCGCCGAAGCACGGTATCGCTCAGGCCGAGAGATCCGCCAATCACAAACTGAATATGGCTGACACCGCTGACTGCAAGCTTCTCCAGTGCGGAGGCAAAGCCCTCGCTGGTATAGCTCTTTCCGTCGATGGCAAGCGCGATGACGGTGGCGGTGTCGGACATTTTCGAAAGAAGGCGGTCGCCCTCCTTTTCCTTGATCTGACGTTCCTCAGTCTCACTTGCATTGTCCGGCGTTTTCTCATCCGGCACTTCAATCTCAGTCAGTTTGCAGTAACGGCTGAGTCTTTTTTTATATTCCTCTAAAGCATCTCGGAAGAACTTCTCCTTGATCTTCCCGACGCACAGTATATCGATCTGCATGGCCGCTCCTTTCAGGGTCCTGGTTTGGTAAGTAATATACCTGTTTTGCGGGAAAATGTAAAGCGGAGGCTTCCGGCATGGAAGTCAGAAAAAAGATAAAGGAGTCATTAAAATGATATAGATGAAATGTGCTTCCTGTTATGATACAATCATAAAGAGAGGAATCGCTACATTTTCAGAGGAGGGCGAAAATGAAGAAAACGAAATTCAGCAGAGCTCTGCTGCTTACAGCTGCTATGGGCCTTGTCCTGAGCGGATGCGGAAGCGGAGACAAGAAGGAAGAGGGAACGACCGCGGGTTCCGGAACCGTGACAGAAGCCGGATCCGAGGCTGCGACCGAAGCAAAGTCAGAAGCAAAGTCAGAGGAAAAGGAGGCTCCGGCAGACATGAAGGTACCTGAGGGCTACCACCTGGTTTGGAACGATGAGTTTGACGGCGACACCCTGGATGAAAGCAGCTGGAACCGTGAGAAGCATAAGGTTGGATGGGTAAACAACGAGCTTCAGGAATACGTGCCCAGTGAGAAGTATGCCTTTGTCAAGGACGGCGAGCTGATCATTCAGCCCACGAAAGAGGTGGAACCGTCCGGAAAGATATGCTATACCTCCGGACGTATCAATACACAGAATAAGCATGATATCAAGTACGGCTGGATCGAGGCGCGGCTGAAGGTTCCTACAGGAAAGGGCTTCCTGCCGGCGTTCTGGATGATGCCGCAGGATGAGGACTACTACGGCCAGTGGCCGAAATGTGGCGAGATCGATATCATGGAGGTTCTGGGCAATAACACGAACATGAACTACGGAACCCTTCACTATGGCGAGCCCCATAAGCAGCAGCAGGGAAGTTATATGCTGGAGTCCGGCAACTTTGCGGATGAGTATCATACATTTGCCGTTGAGTGGGAGCCGGGTGTGTTCCGCTGGTATGTGGATGGAGTTCAGTATCATGAGGTCAATGACTGGTTCTCAGCAGTGAATGGCGAGGAGGAGAAGCCTTATCCGGCACCCTTCAATCAGCCCTTCCACGTGATCCTGAATGTAGCGGTTGGCGGTGACTGGCCCGGTTATCCGGATGATGACACACCGTTTGATGACCGTGGTTCCATGCATGTGGATTATGTCCGTATGTTCCAGAAGGACAGCTATGATGAAAATGTAACGAAGCCTGTCAAGGAATGGCATTTCAAGGATGCAGATGAGACCGGAAACTACATTTCCAACGGTGATTTCACAGAGGCAGAGAGCCTGACGGATGATGAAGGCTGGAAATTCCTGCAGCTGAACGACGGTGCAGGTTCTGCAGAGATCAAGGACGGCGAGATCGTGATCACAACCCAGAACTTCGGTACCGAGGAATACTCCATCCAGCTGGTACAGCCGGGAATGCCGATGTACAAGGGCAAGAAGTATAAGCTTTCCTTTGAGGCATGCGCGGATGAGGATCGCAAGATGAAGACGGCAGTGACGGCACCGAACGTTGACTGGAGACGGTACTTACAGGATACATCTTTGGATCTTACCAAGGACTATCAGAAGTACGAGTTTACATTTGATATGAGGGATGCTGATGATGATATGGGCCGTGTTGAGTTCAACATGGGCAGACAGGGCAGCACAGCCACCATCCATATCAAAAATGTACGTCTCGAACAGGTAGAAGAGTAGTGTGACAAAGGGGACAGTCCCCAATGTCACGTTTTGCGCGTTAAAATGAGCCATGCACAACCGCCCCGTCACTGCTTTGCGCAAGCTTGCTTGCATGCAAGGCAATGACGGGGCGGTTGTATA
>CADAXW010000051.1:10125-17882 GCA_902792005.1 uncultured Lachnospiraceae bacterium | reverse complement strand
GCCATTTCGTCCATATCGGAAAGCAGTGCATGGTTCTCCGCCGTACCGGGGGTCACCGCCTGCCACGCATCAAAATCCGTATTCTTCGTATAGAACGCCTTGGACCGTCCTCCAAGGGGCGAAAACCAGTGCCAGGTAAATGTAATGAGCCCCTTTTTCTCCGCCCAGTCCCAGGCGCACTGCAGCGTATCCCGATTCTCCCGGACCTCCGTCATACACTCTTCATCCGTATCCAGTCCGTTGATGTTCGGTGAATAGGAAAGCAGCTCAAAGCCCCGCAGTGCCGGCTCCTTCCCCGTTTTCTCCCTGATCAGCTCTATCTCCTCCATGGGAATCGTCTGGGTATGCTGCCCGGCGATGATCCTGTCACCCGAGATGTCCGCAAGGAACATCATCACATTTCTCACACACACCTGCGAGGTCATATTGGAAGGAATATCCCATTTACGCTTCATATCAAAGCCTCCTGTCTGTCATACCGTATGATATCTGCAACATGATACTAAATCGGCGCGTAAAAATCAAGAAAATGCGCCGGTGAACAGGAAAGGGGGGCTGTTCACCGACGCTTATGCAATAATAAAAGGGTCAACTTGGTTAAATGTCCGACGGGGATTATTCCTCCGTGGATTCTGTGGTCTTATCGGGCTGCTGGTCCTGCTGTCCCTGCTGTCCGTCCGGCTTCTGTCCCTTCTGTCCGTCCGGCCGCTGTCCCTTCTGTCCGTTTGGACGCTGGCCGCCACGGCCCATGCCGCCTCTTCCTCCCATTCCACCGGAAGCAGTCCCTGCTGTCGTCACTGTGCTGCTGACTGTTACGGTTTCCTCCGTGCTTCCGGCTTTAATGGTGTACGTTCCGTCTGTGATGTCTTTCGATGAGAGAATGACGGAACTGTACTCCTTGGAAGGAGTATATTTCATGATGGCAACTCCCGTGCTGTCCAGAAGCTGAACCTCTGTACCTGCAGACTGGGTGCTGCTGAAGTTATATTTAATGCTGTACTGCTTCGAGCCTGTACTGAAGTCTTCGTCCATCCCGGTGCTTCCGGCTGCCACAACGGTCCCGCCGTTCACCAACATTTCCGTGCCCATATCCAGAGCCGCATTTCCGGCATTGGTGGGACCGTCCACATAGATCACACCGCCGTTGATGGTGATAGAGCCGTTGGAGTCCAGGCCGTCGCCGCCTGCGTTCACGTAGATCTTGCCGTCATTGATGGTGATAACTGCATTTTCATCCGATTCAAAACCGCCGAAGCCGCCCTTTCTGCCGCCGAAGCCACCAAAGTTGCCTTTTCCGCCGCCGAAGCCGCCGTTCGGCATCTCAGGCATTTCACCGTCCTGGGAATTCGGCATCTGTCCATCCTGGAAGTTCGGCATCTCGCCATTCTGGATATTAGGCATCTGTCCGTTCTGGCCCAGAGCCTCTGACGGATCCAGATCACCTTCTGCGGTGTCACCTGTGGTTTTTGTACTGTCCTGTTCCTGGCTGTCCGCTGACTTATCTTTGTCTTTATCCTTGTCCGCTGACTTGCCTGTCACGTTGTCTTTCGACTTACCTGCTGCATTGCCTTCCGTCTTGTCGTTTGTATTTGTAGAGCCTCCGGCCGCATTGATCCCGTCATCCGACGCAACGATGGTGATATCCCCGTTGTCAATGGTCACGGTATAGCCTTCCAGCCCTTCCTTGCTCTCTGTGATATTGATCGTCCCGTCCTTGATGAGCAGATCCGTCTCCGCATGGATGCCGTCGTCACCGGACTTGATCTGATAAGTACCGCTGCCGATGTAGATATATCCCTTTCCGTCCTCATCCCCGTTGCTGGTATGAAGCCCGTCATCTCCGGCGTCGATGGTGAAGCTGCCATCCTTCACCCGGATGGAATCATTTGCGGTGATCCCCTTTTTCACAGCGGTCACCTCATAGGTTCCCTCGATGAATTTCAGGTCATCCTTTCCAACGATCCCATGCTTATAGCCGGCGGTGATCTTCAGGGTGCCTGTTCCGTTAAATGTAACGTCGTCCTTTGCATAGATCACGCCGTCCACAGTACTGTCCTTGTCCGTCTCCGTATATTCCTTTCCTGCATCGGACAGTGTATTCGTCGTACCCTCCGACAGGGTAATAAAGACCTTATCCGCATTCTTTACGAAAATGCAGGCGCTGTCGTCATTGCTCATGGTCACACCGGAAAGAACCAGCTGCACCTTATCCTCATCTCCCACGTCCACAAGGATCTGTCCGTCGGTAAGACTTCCGGATACCACATAGGTTCCTTCCTTCTTTACAGTGATCACAGGTGATCCATCCGACGCCTGTCCTACTTCGGCACCGGAGCCGCTGACGGTCGCAGTCGTTCCTGAAAGGGTGATCGTCTCAGCGGTTGAGGCATCATAGGATGCATCCAGATCGCGATCCGAGAAAAGCTCTTCCTCAGACATGGAGACCTTCTCAGCCGTTACGGAACCGGATGATTTCTTTGAACTGTCCGCTGATTTCCCTGTCGAACCATCCGCTGATTTCCCTGTCGAACCGTCCGCTGAATCACCTGCTGAGCTTCCCGCTGATTTTCCGGACTTGCTTCCCTGACCAAGCTCGGAATTCAGAATCTCTGTCACCTTCTCAATGATCTCGATAAATGTATATTCCGCCGTGTCACTTTCTGTGCTCTTTTCCTTCGCCTGCACCGGCATCACACCAAACCCGGCCAGACCGGTAACCATTCCAAGGGACAGGATCGAACCTGCGATCATTTTTCTATTCATAGCAATCACCTGCTTTCTATCTGCTTTCTATCTAATGCCATTACAATCCATATTCATGCGGTCCACGCCACATTTCACTGCTTTACAGCTCATCCATCCCCGTCACCGGCCTTGCCAGGCTGATCTCGAGATTTCCGTTTCCTGCCCGGAGCTCATCCATCATGGCCTTCACGGAGATATTTGCCTTCGTGACCACATGGTAGCTGATCTTATAGAGACTTCCCATGTTCGAGGTCTTCACTTCATCGATGGTATATTTGTCCAGATATTTATCGAAAATGTTGTCAAACCGGCCTTCAAAATCAAGGTTCTCCGGTACCGTGATCTTCAGGACACGCTCCTGCTTGTTGCCCTGGCCGATCCCGGTCAGATTCAGGATGAGCATGAGTCCTGATATCACAAGTGTGAATATGGCCGCGATGCCAATGTAGCCCATTCCGGCTGCCAGACCGACTGCCATGGCCTGGAAGATACATGCGATCTCCTGTCCTTTTCCGGGAGCGGAGCGGAAGCGAACCAGACTAAATGCGCCTGCTACCGCTACGCCCGTTCCCAGGTTCCCGTTCACCAGCATGATCACCATCTGAACTGCTGCGGGAAGTACCGACAGGGTAATGAAAAAGCTCTTGGAACAATGATTTTTGATATTATACAGGAGGGCAATGACCAATCCGCAAACGATAGCGCAGATGGTACAGATCAAAAACTCCGTTCCCGTGAGCGTTGATGACTCTAAAATCGAACTGAAAAAATTACTGCCAGACATAAAACAACTCCCCTTTCTAAAAACCCAGACATATCTGTCTTACGCGTAAACCATTTCTCCCTGTTCCTTCGGATAAACAGCTGCTCCTGCAACCCGATAAACCATAGCTGCTGCAAGTTGTCTTGCTGTCATCCTTTTATACCCTTCTCCGAACTTGGAGTAAGAGATGGGGAATATCCCCAGTTCACTGAACATCCTTGCAAGCTCCAACGGAAATGCATTCGCGATCTTCACTTCCATGAGCCTCTGTCCACTCTGCAGAAGGTCTTCTCCCACTGCACCTTCCCGAAGATCCAGCCGGTCTGTCCGCCAGCAGATCCTGCGGTCGAAGGTGATCCTGAGATCCGGATCCTCAACTCCCGCCATGGCGATCCGCTTGTAGCTGATGGCCATCGCCGGGCGAAGCCCTTTGTAGCTTTCAAGAAATGCATCGATCTCAGATTTGATCTGCGACTGCCGGAGGAGGTCACATTTTCCTTCCAGATAGTCCTTCGCTCTCCGGTAGGGAGCATCGATCCGCCGCTTATATACAACGCCGTTATACTTCTTCTTGATCTCGATGAAAGACTGTGTCTCCTCCCGAGGCGTGCCGTAGCTCCTCAGCCGAAGCTTCTCCTTATAGACCGGCTTCTCAAGAGACGTCCGGATCAGCTGAAAGTCCGGCGTGTCATAGTAAATGTTCAGAATGTCGCACTCGCCGTACTGATCCACCTCTGCAAGTCCCTGCAGCCGCTGCCGAAGGGCTTCGTACTGCTCAGCACTGAGAAGGTACTTGATCTCTGTTCTTTTAAAAACCTCACGAAACTGGCTCATGACGCTCACCTCATTTCATCTTGTTATTTCCTGTTGATGATGCCATGATAAACTCCCAAACTGAAAGAAACCTTAAAACTCCAAAAAAGTTTTTTTGCGTGTGACAACGGGGACAGTCCCCCTTGTCACGTTTTTGCGCGTTTAAATGAGCCATGCACAACCGCCCCGTCACTGCTTTGCGCAAGCTTGCTTGCATGCAAGGATGCAAGGCAATGACGGGGCGGTTGTATACGGCGAATGCCGCGACATCGACGGCCACGAAGTGGCCGGAGAGCCGGCATGGCTCATGTTGCGTGACAAGGGGGACTGTCCCCGTTGTCACACCTGTATGCAGTTGATGCTGCGTTCCAGTATTCCGTTTATTTTTGCGATCAATGTACCGTAGTTGGTGAAGGGTACGCCGGCGGCCTCTGCTGCCTGCATCCGGTTTTGTACCTCCTGGTCTGTCAGCATGCAGGCGCCGCAATGGACGATCAGGTCGTAGTCCTCCAGTGCTTCCGGGTATCCCCGGCCGGAGGTGAAGGTAAAGTCTATCATTTTTCCGGTATAATCCCGGATCCACTTCGGCAGCTTCACGGTTCCGATGTCCTCACACTGCCGGTGATGGGTGCAGCCCTCGCTGATCAGCACCCGGGCATGATCCTCCAGTCGGTCCAGCGCCGCTGCGCCCTGGACGGCCTGCGTCAGGAAGCCCTTATATCTTGCCATCAGGATGGAGAAGGATGTAAGGGGTATCTCCTCCGGCACCAGCTTCATCACTTTGCCGAATACCTGGGAGTCCGTCACCACCAGGGCCGGCGGTGTCTTCAGATTCTGCAGCACCTCCGGGATGCCCTCCACCCCGGTCACCACACTGTAGGCCCCCAGGTCCAGGATGTCCCGCACTGCCTGCTGCTGGGGCAGGATCAGCCGTCCTTTCGGGGCCGAGGAATCGATGGGGATCACCAGGACCACTGTGTCGCCCGGCCGGATCAGATCGGCCACGAAGCGTACCGTCTTCTCTCTTCCCTTTCCCAGCCTCGCCAGCTGCTCTTTTACTTCCTCCACGCCCTCGCCCGTGGCTCCGCTGGCTGCGATCCTTCCGGGGATCTGACGCGGCATTCCGTCTTCCTTTGTCTGTACGATGAGACAGGGGATACCCCGCTCTTTAATGAGGCGCTCCAGCTCCTCTTCTTCTTCCGTAAATGTATCGTGCTCCGTTACCAGCACTGCCAGGTCGCAGTCCCGGAGCACCTCTCTGGTCCTCCGCACCCGCTGTTCTCCCAGCATCCCGGTATCATCAAAGCCCGGGGTATCGATAATGGTAACCGGCCCCAGCGGAAGCAGCTCCATGCTCTTCCTGACCGGATCCGTTGTAGTACCCTTCACGTCGCTGACCAAAGACATCTCCTGCGCCGTAATGCGGTTGCATAGAGTACTCTTCCCCGCATTTCGAAGGCCGAAGAAACCGATCTGAAGCCGCTCTGCCCTGGGTGTATCATTCAAACTCATACCGACTCCCTTCTTTTCCGGAACCTTTCCCGAATCCTTTTCCTGAAACCTTTTCCCGGAACTATTTAGAACCGGAAATCTCTGTCTCCTTCGATGATCTTCACCAGGCGCTCGCGTACTACCTTGCGCACATTTTCCTTTGGAATGGTTTCGATCTCGCGCCGGATCACTTCCTCGCCCAGCTTCTTCGTTTCCTCGGAGGCATAGTCCTCCAGGAATTCCTTCAGTGTCATCAGCGCATTTGGATGACAGCAGTTCTGGATCTGTCCGGACTTGCAGAGCTCCATGAAACGGTCTCCGGTCCGGCCCTCGCGGTAGCATGCGGTACAGAAGGATGGGATATAACCGGCGGTCATCAGCCAGTGCACCACCTCATCCAGTGTCCGGTTGTCCGATACGTCGAACTGCTCCGTATCATGGGGCCGCTCCTCCTCGGCATAGCCTCCGACAGAGGTTCTGGATCCGCCGCTGATCTGGCTTACGCCCATACGGATGATCTTCTCCCGCACCTCGGGAGTCTCCCGGGTGGAAATGATCATGCCGGTGTAGGGCACTGCGATACGGATGCAGGCTGCGATGCGGCAGAACATTTCATCGCTGAGAGAATTGTCAAAATCACCGGGGTCGATATCGTCCGCCCGCTTCACTCTGGGCACGCTGATGGTGTGGGGTCCCACGCCATGCACGGCCTCCAGATGTTCCGCGTGCATGAGAAGTCCTGCGAATTCATACTGATAATTATCCAGACCGAACAGCACACCGATGCCCACGTCATCGATCCCGCCTTCCTGGGCGCGGTCCATGGCCTCGGTGTGATAGCTGTAGTTATGCTTCGGTCCCGTGGGATGAAGCACCTCATACTTCTCCTTGTTATAGGTCTCCTGGAATAAAATGTAGGTTCCAATGCCGGCCTCATGGAGCTTTCTGTAATTCTCCACCGTAGTTGCCGCGATATTTACATTGACCCGGCGGATGGCGCCGTTCTTATGCTTGATGGAATAAATGGTATTGATGCAGTCCAGGATGTACTCGATGGGATTGTTCACCGGATCCTCGCCTGCCTCGATGGCCAGACGCTTATGACCCATATCCTGCAGGGCGATGACCTCCCGGGCCACCTCCTCCTGGGTCAGCTTCTTCCGTGGTATATGTTTATTCTTCAAATGATACGGACAGTAAAGACAACCGTTCACGCAGTAATTGGAAAGATACAGCGGTGCAAAAAGCACGATGCGGTTTCCGTAGAAGTCCTTCTTGATCTGTTCCGCCAGATCGTAGATCTCCTTCACCTTCTCCTCATCGCTGCAGGCCAGCAGCACACTGGCCTCCCTGTGATCCAGTCCCTTCCGGAGCTTTGCCTTCTCCAGGATCCGGTCGATCAGCGGGAGGTCATTTTTATGCTCCTCCGCATAGGCAAGGGTTGCCCGAATCTCACCGTCATGAATAAACTCCTCCGCTTTCATGGAGCGCATGTTGTAATCCATTGTTCTAATCCTTCTTTCTAATCCTTCTTTCTAATCCTTCTTTCTGTTCTGTCTTAATTTGCCCGGAACGCCACCGCATCTCCGCGGTCGGTGACGATCTCATATCCGATCCCGCGGATCCGATCCTTCAGGCAGGAGATGCACTGGGCAGCCTCCTCGCCGGTACAGATCTTATTATCATACAGCATATACTTCTCTCGGACACCCACCGGAGAAAGATTCGGCATCAGTACATTTGCGCCGGCCAGAATGCCCTTCTCCCTTCCCTTTGGATCGATGGTCCCAAGGGCCGTGGTCGCCGGCAGAAGCACCTCAGGCCGCGTCAGCCGGATCAGGGACAGGAGAAATGTAGTCAGCTCCCCGCTCCCTGCAGGACAGTCCCCAAGGGGCGTATCCTTATGGGGGATAAATGGGCCGATGCCCACCATTTCCGGCTGGAA
>CADAXW010000051.1:0-10119 GCA_902792005.1 uncultured Lachnospiraceae bacterium | reverse complement strand
CCGGGAGAGCCCACCATAAAGCCGACGCCCGTCTGATACCCCAGCGCCTTCAGGTCCCGGAGGCACTGCTGCCTGTGTTCCCAGGACAGCTCTGCCGGATGCAGCGACGCGTAATGCTCCGGGTTTATGGTCTCATGCCGGAGCAGATACCGGTCCGCCCCTGCTTCCTTCCAAAGCCGGTAGGTCTCCGCTTCATGTTCTCCGAAGGAAAGGGTCACCGCCCGGTCCGGATGCTGCTTTTTCAGCCCCCGGATCAGTTCTGCCACAGCCTCTTTCGTATAGAAGGGATCTTCACCCCCCTGCAGCACCACGGTCCGAAAGCCCAGCTTATAGCCCTCCTCTGCCGCAAGGAGTATCTCCTCTTCGGACAGGCGGTAACGCTCCGCCAGCGCATTTCCGGCCCGGATGCCACAGTAATAACAGTTGTTCCTGCAATAATTCGTAAACTCAATGAGCCCGCGGATGAATACACTGTTCCCGAAATACTTCTTTGCGGCCCCCCGGGCGAGCTCCGCCGCCCGGTCCCGGACCTGTTCTCTGTTCCGGATCAGACAGAGATATTCCTCCCCGGAGATATTGTCTCCGTCAGCCAGTTTTTCTATCAGTTTTAAGGGAAGATCCATACCATCACCCGCGAAAATCGTTATAAAGGGCCGTGCATCCGCACGGCCAATCTCTGATTCCTAAATCTCTATTTCCGAAATCTTCTTATGTGCCAGGAAGCCAAAGCCCAGCAGGTTCGGTCCCGTGTGTGCTCCAATGGTATTGTTGACGATACCGATGTTATATTTCCGGTTCACATCGATCCCCATCTCCTCCTTCACCTGGTCAGCCAGCTCAAGGGCTGAGGGTTCATTGAAGGTATGCACCACATAGAAGTACCGGGAGTCTGCCTCCAGGTCCTTTGCGATCCGGAGCATGGTGTTGACCGCTCTCTTCCGGGTCCGCACCTTCTTCAGAGGAACGATCTTGCCCTCCTCGTTCAGGTACAGAATGGGTTTGATATCCAGCATTGTTCCGAAGGCTCCGCTGAAGGGGGATAACCGTCCTCCCCGCACCAGATACTTCAGATCGTCTACGACAAACATGGCCATGAAGTTCTGCTTGATGGATTCGATATGATCCCTTATCTCCTCCATGGTCTTTCCTTCCTTCTGCATGTCTCTTGCCACGTAGAGCATCAGCCCTGCGCCGCCGGACTCATTCAGGGAATCCATAACGATGATCTTCCGATCCGGATATTCCTTCATCAGTTCCTGGCCTACGGTGTAGCAGGTACTGAAGCTTCCGGACAGTCCGGAGGAACAGATGATGGCCAGGATGTCCTTTCCTTTTTTCAGTTCCTCTTCAAAGGTCCGGCGTACACGGTCAGGGTTGCATCCCGTAGACTTTGCGGTTTCTCCGGCGGCAAGCCTCGCATAGAATGTTTCTTCATCCAGGAGGATCTCGTCTCCGTAAACCACTCCGTCTTCAAAGTAATAGTACTGCGGAAGGATGATGATCCCTTCGTCCTTTGCATACAACGGATTTACATCAGTGTTCACATCCGTGAACAGTGTAAACTCTGCCATGTTTTGTCTCCCCTTCATTGCTTTGATTTTTTACTGCATTTCCACCGTATTCGTAATGGTGGGCAGCATCTGCTTCTTCCTTGAAACCACGCCGGGCAGGTGCACCGACCTGTGATCTCTGGAAGTAACATTGAAGCCCGCCTCCAGAATGATCTCTGCCTTCGCGCCCGAGAACAGGACCAGAGAAGCCTCCTGCAGGATATTTGTGATCATGAAGAACATCATGTCCACATTCTCCCGCTCTCTTAAGGAATCAAACTCCGGTTCCAGACGCTGGCGGATATGCTCCACCTCATTGGTATCCATGGTACTGATCTGTCCTACGGCGATGTTGTAGTCACCTACACTGAAGCGCTTGAAATCCTGATGGAGGATCTCCGACGCGCTCTTATCGCCCACATCACTTCCTGCCGTGAACATGGCCTTGGCCAGCTCCTCCGGATCCACGCCTGCGATCCGCGCCAGCCCCTCGCCGGCGATCCGGTCCGCCTGGGTGCAGGTCGGAGAACGATAAAGCAGTGTGTCGGAAATGATGGCCGCCAGCATAAGTCCTGCGATGTCCTTCGGTATATCCACACCCTCATCCCAGAACATCTGGTAAATGATGGTGCAGGTGCAGCCCACCGGCTGATTCCGGAAGAACACCGGTCTGGAGGTTGCGATGGTCCCCAGTCTGTGGTGATCGATGATCTCCAGCAGATCCGCGGACTCTATGCCGTTCACCGCCTGAGACTTCTCATTATGATCCACCAGGATCACTTTCTTTTTGGAAGCTCCCAGGAAGTTCCGTCGGCTGACCATTCCCTTATATCGGCCGGCAGCATTCACCACCGGAAAATATCTGTGTCTCGTGGAAGCCATCAGCGGAAGCACGTCCTCGATGTAGTCATCTATCCGGAAGGTGATGAGATTCTTCTCACGCATGAAATACCGGATAGGCATACTCTGATAGATGAGCCTTGCCACGGTAAATGTGCTGTGCTTCGTTCGGATGATCTTGCATCCCCGCTCCCTTGCCAGCTTCTGAATGGTTTCCGTTACATTTGCGCCGCCACATACGATAATGCAGTCCGCTTCCATCTCTATGGCACAAAAATGTGACTCAAACCGGTCACCCAGGATCACGATGTCATGGGGTGCGATCTGCTTCTCCATGGCATCCGGCGTTCCGGCCCCGATCAGGACCTTACCCTCCGTCTGCACATCATTGATATCACCCACCAGCATCTCGCCGTCCAGGGTATTTACGATATTCCTGTATACGGTCTTTGCAGAGGAAAGGGTGTTGGACTCATAGGAACCCATGTAGGACTCCATGATATCGCCGGTGGTGATGAGCGCCTTCAGCATCTTATCCTTCGTAATGCACAGCGTGACCACCTCATTTTCCTTCATGATCTTCCATGCATCCCTGAGGGACAGATCCTCCGTGACCCCGTCGATGCGGCGCATTTCCATATCACGCACCTGGGTCCGTACGTCACCGATGAACTGCGGCGGCTTGATCCCGAACCGATCCAGCACATACTGGGTCTCGCTGCTGATATTTCCGCAGCGGGCAGGGATAAAGATCTCATCCTCCACATGGGACTTCAGATATCCGTATGCAATGGCGGCTGCTATGGAATCCGTATCCGGATTCTTATGGCCGATGATATAGATAGGACGTTCATAAGAAACCATAGGCAGTCCCCTCCCTTAATCGTTCTCATTCTTCTGAGAAAATGTAACGTCTAATTGTACCATATCCGGCGCATTTATTCAAACCATGCGCCATAACGATCCGGCGGTCACGATCCGGTCTGCATAATCCAATCTGCCTTCAGTGCGCACTTACCGGTTCAGGCACACGCCGTCGCTTCCGAAGCGGTACACCCTTCCGCCATAGGAAAGGGTTCCGGTGAACATGACACCGGAGGTATTCATGTAATACCATTTTCCTCCGGACTGAACCCAGCCTACCGCCATGGAGCCGTCCTTATTGAAATAGTACCAGCTTCCGCCGACCTTCTTCCAGCCGGTCTGCATGATACCCTTCTTATCCATGTAATACCAGGCGCCGCCGGACTTCACCCAGCCCTTCTGCATGACACCCTTGTTGTTAAAGTAGTACCACTTCTTTTTGATCTGCTTCCAGCCCTTGGTGAGCTTTCCGGTCTTTGTATCATAGTAATACTTCTTTCCGGCCTTCACCTTCCAGCCTGTAGGAAGCTTGGGGATCACATATTTCTTACGGCTGAGCTCCTTGCCACAGACTTCACAGTACCGTACGCGTTCGTAGCTTCCGGCCTTCTTCACGGTTGCATTCTTTTTGTTCTCGACAACCGTCTCCAGCTCCGGCGTATGCTCCATGCTGAGCTTGAAGCTTGCGCTCTTTCCGCTGGCGGAACCATACTTGAAGTAGAAGCAGGAATCCTGTCTTCCGGCCTTCATATCTGCCGTATCTCCGGTTCCGTAGAACGGAAGATAGAACCCGGCCTTCAGATTCTTATATGGACCGGCCAGAACCTTGGATTCCAGGAACGGATAGGTGGATACGCTGCCTCCGCTCTTCTCCCGGATCATGGTATACTTCTTTGAGGATTCCCGTTCCGGATAGAGCGGCATGACTGCCGGCCGATGATCCGAATCATTCACCGAATTCGAATCCTTATATTTCTTATAGATTCCATCATCGATATGCCAGATCACAACGCCGCCGTTCGAGGAGTACTTGGTCCCGTCATCCTTCTTCAGTGTACAGTAGGCCTTCTTTCCTTCATCCCAGCCGGTGAACAGCTGATTCTCCACCAGATAGTATTCATTACTACGTGATGTGACGATCTTGGCCACCTTGATGGAGGGTGTTTTCGCACTGTAATCCTGGGCTGTCACTGTGAAGGTTCCACCTCTGGTCACCTTTGTGGGTGTGATCCAGCCCAGCTTATATCTGCACCATACATCCATGGAAAATGCGCGGTACTCACCATTTAGATCTCTTCCCCAGCCTCCGGTGGACATGAGGCTCATACGATCCACTTCATACTCTTTCCATTCATTGGTCTTCTGCACATCGGTATCATAAAGATCCGGGAGTCCGAGATAATGTCCCATCTCATGGCTGAGGACACCGATGGGTGTGGGGTACGGGATCACCTCATCTCCCTTCTGGGCAACACTTCCGATCTCACCCATGGATACAAATGAGCTCACTGCAACGCCATCCGGCTTGGGGATCGCATAGGACAGCTTATATCTTGTCTTCATATCCTTCAGTGTCCAGGAATGTCCCCACATGTAAGCAGTCTCCCCGTAAGGCAGAGAGGATGAGGCACTGGAGGCCTCGAAGCCCGCTGCGATGATGCAGAGCGCCAGCTCATTATTCTCAATGCTGCCGTTCTTATTCGCATCATAGGACTTGAAGTCCACATACTTCGATGCTGCCTTCAGAGCAGCGCTTACCATCTGATATTCCGATTCCACACTGGCTTTGGTCGTATGCTTCGCCCAGGATCCATGCGCCATGTCCAGTGTCACGTGAACGATACCGTCGTTCTTTGTATCCGAAACATTGAAATTGTCCCCGACGCCAAATGCGCTGGTCTCCTTCACAGGCGTAAATGTAAACTTGTTCAGAGACATATCCGAATAGTATGCGGCCATGGACCAGTCGCCCTTAAACGCCTTTTCAGCCCAGTTAAAATCACCGCGATAGTAGATCCCGCTTGTATAATTACCCGTAGGCTGTGAAAATGCGGCAACAATGACCAGCAAGGGAAGCTTCATCTGCTTTCCGCTCTTTGCATCATACTTCACAAGGGTGGTCTCCTGTGCAGTACTGCCTACGTCGCCTGCCTGCTGCGCCAGCCGATCTCTTCTTTCCAGCACGTCCAGGGTGACCGGGTCTTCATTTGTATAGGATCCGCATGCCCCGTCCTCTTCGGACCAGTCGGACTCAGGGTCCGCAGGCATTGCATATCCGCTGAACTGCATGCTGAAAACGCCTGCAATAACACAGACCAGCATACACAGGGAAAGAGCAGCTTTTTTAAACATAAATCAGCCTCCATTTACATAAAAATCTCTATCTTTAAATGTACCCGAACCAGGGGGAAAATGCAAGAAAAACCGCCCGTTTCGTGCAAGCACGGCGGGCAGTTTTTCCATGCAGTCTTCACTGCAAATATGAGTTTATCTTAGAGCTGGGGTCCAGCTGCAACGAGAGCCTTTCCAGCCTCGTTTGTCTCATACTTCTTGAAGTTCTTGATGAAGCGTCCTGCAAGATCCTTTGCCTTCTCTTCCCACTCGGAAGCATCAGCGTAGGTATCTCTCGGATCAAGGATCTCAGTAGATACGCCCGGAAGCTCTGTCGGTACTTCGAAATCGAAGAACGGGATCTTCTTTGTCGGTGCCTTCTTGATATCTCCGGAAAGGATCGCATCGATGATTCCACGGGTATCCGGGATGGAGATACGCTTTCCTGTTCCGTTCCAGCCTGTATTTACCAGATAAGCCTTAGCGCCGCTCTTCTGCATCTTCTTAACCAGCTCCTCACCGTACTTTGTGGGGTGCAGCTCCAGGAATGCCTGACCGAAGCATGCGGAGAAGGTCGGTGTGGGCTCTGTGATACCACGCTCTGTACCTGCAAGCTTTGCTGTGAAGCCGGACAGGAAGTAGTACTGTGTCTGCTCCGGAGTCAGGATGGATACCGGAGGAAGTACTCCGAATGCATCTGCGGACAGGAAGATTACGTTCTCAGCGTCCGGACCGGAAGAGATCACATTTACGTTCTTAGCGATCTTCTCGATATGATCGATGGGGTAGGATACACGGGTATTCTCGGTAACGCTCTTGTCGTTGAAATCGATCTTACCCTCTGCATCTACGGTAACGTTCTCAAGAAGTGCATTTCTCTTGATGGCATTGTAGATATCGGGCTCGTTCTCCTTGGACAGGTTGATAACCTTTGCATAGCAGCCGCCCTCAAAGTTGAAGACGCCGTTGTCGTCCCAGCCGTGCTCGTCATCACCGATGAGGAGACGCTTCGGATCTGTGGAAAGTGTTGTCTTACCTGTTCCGGAAAGACCGAAGAAGATAGCTGTGTGCTTACCTTCCATATCTGTATTTGCGGAGCAGTGCATGGAAGCCATACCCTGCAGCGGCAGGAAGTAGTTCATCATGGAGAACATACCCTTCTTCATCTCTCCGCCGTACCATGTGTTCAGGATAACCTGCTCACGGCTGGTTACGTTGAAGAGAACTGCTGTCTCAGAGTTAAGACCCAGCTCCTTGTAGTTCTCAACCTTAGCCTTGGAAGCAGTGTAAACAACGAAGTTGGGCTCGAAGTTTGCTTCTTCCTCAGCTGTGGGAACGATGAACATGTTCTTTACGAAATGTGCCTGCCAAGCCACTTCCATGATGAAGCGGACAGCCATGCGTGAATCCTTGTTTGCGCCGCAGAAAGCATCTACAACATAAAGCTTCTTGCCGGACAGTTCCTTTACAGCCAGTGCCTTACAAGCATCCCAAGCTTCCTTGGTTGCCGGATGGTTGTCATTCGGATATTCCGGAGTTGTCCACCATACAGTGTCCTTGGACTTCTCATCCATAACGATGAACTTATCTTTGGGAGAACGTCCGGTATAGATACCTGTCATAACGTTCACTGCATCCAGCTCTGTGTTCACGCCCTTGTCATAGCCTGTCAGAGACGGATCCATCTCATCCTTGAACAGCTGCTCATAGGACGGATTGTAAATGATTTCCTGCACGTCAGTAATGCCGTACTTGCTCAGATCTACTGCTGCCATTTTCTGTACCTCTTTTCTTATATAATGATAAAAATTAGTTACCTGATTCGCCTTTTCGGCTTAAAACCTCATATAGTATAAAGAATAACCGCCATGAAGTCAAGCGACGAAAGCATGTTTTTGTTGGGTTTTTGCAATAAAGTTAGGAAAAACTAATCATCACACACTTCTCAGTACATCCTCCACCGTTTCCACCGGTGTTATAGTCAGTGCTTTCTTCACTTCCTCCGGAACATCCTCCAGATCCTCCACATTCTGCTTCGGGATATAGACCGTCTTCACACCGGCGCGTACCGCTGCCATCAGTTTCTCCGGAAGGCCGCCGATGGGCATTACATTTCCGCGGAGGGAAACCTCTCCGGTCATAGCCAGGGTGGGGGCAACCTTCTTTCCCGTAAAGAGGGAGTAAAGGGCCGTAGTAATGGTGATTCCCGCGGAAGGACCGTCCTTCGGAACCGCACCCTCCGGCACATGGATATGAAGATCGTACTTTGCCAGATCCTCGGTCTCCTCCGGGAGACGTTCCTTTACCAGGGACAGGGCGATGGATACCGACTCCTTCATCACATCTCCCAGCTGACCGGTGATGATCACCTGGCCGCTGCCTGCCACCTTCTTGGTTTCGATATACAGGATCTCTCCGCCGGCGGAGGTCCATGCAAGGCCGGTCACGATGCCGGGCACGGTCTTCTTCTCCACCTTATCCCGGTGCAGTCCGCGTCCGTCCACGAACTCCTTCAGATTTGCAGGTGTGACGGACAGCTTCTTTTCGCCCTTCACCAGACGAACCGCCGCATGACGGCAAACGCCCTCGATCCGCTTCTTCAGTCCCCGGACACCGGACTCCATGGTGTACTCCGCAATGATCTTCCGAACCGCAGGATCGGAGATCCTCAGCTGACTCTTCTTCACGCCCATGGTCTCGTATGCCTTGGGGATCAGATGCTTCTTTGCGATGCTCTCCTTCTCCAGCTCCGAATAGCCGGGAAATTCTATGATCTCCATACGGTTCAGCAGGGGCTCCGGAATGGTGTCCACCTGATTGGCCGTACAGATAAAGAATACATTGGAAAGGTCATAGGGCACATTCATATAGTGATCCGTGAAGCTGAAGTTCTGCTCCGGATCCAGCACCTCGAGAAGTGCGCTGGCAGGATCGCCGCCGAACTCCTTCCCCAGCTTGTCCACCTCATCCAGAACCACCACGGGGTTGGAAACTCCGCTCCGCTTCATGCCCTCCATGATCCGGCCGGGCATGGCTCCGATATAGGTCCGTCTGTGTCCGCGGATCTCTGCCTCATCGCGGATACCGCCCAGACTGATCCGGACATACTCCCGTCCCAGCGCCTTCGCAATGCTCTGGCCGATGGAGGTTTTTCCGGTACCGGGGGCACCCACAAACAGCAGGATGGAACCGGACTGTTCCTTCCTGAGACTCATGACCGCCAGCTGCTGCAGGATACGCTCCTTCACCTTCTTCAGGCCATAATGATCCGCATCAAGCACTTCCTCTGCATGGGTAAGATCGATCTCCTCTGCCTCCGGCTTCTTCCAGGAAAGAGAGGTTACGAAATCCAGATAATCATACAGCATGCCGTACTCATGCCCGTTCTGCCCCTCCTGCTTCATGCGGTTCAGAACCTTATCCGCCTCCTTCCGGGCGGTTTCATTCATGCCGGACTCTTCGATCTTTTTCTGGAACTGGCGCACATCGGAGATATTCTCCGGATGCATTTCATCCAGCTCATTCTGCAGGATCTCGATCTGCTTCTTCAGAGCGTTCTCCCGGTAAATGTTCTCGTTTTCCATCTTCTGCTGGCTCTCTGCCTCATTATGCACCTTGGCCATCTCGATGAACTCATAGGCCGCCTGCTCGATGAGACGGTAGCGCTCCGCCACCCGGTCCTCCATAACAATGGCCACCTTCTCCTCCCAGGTGATGCTGAAGTAAGGAGACATGCTGCACATCAGCTCGTAGATATTCTTCCACTGCAGGATCAGACCCCGGGCCCAAAGGCCCCACTGGTACATTTTCACGAAGTTGAGATAATCCTTCTTCAGGCGATCGAAGCGCTGGGACCGTTCCTCCGCGGTCAGGTCCTGAATGTCCGGACACTCCACCACCTCGGCGTCCACCAGGCCGTCGTCGTTCACGGTCATACCCAGGATCGTCACGCGGCCCTTGGTGCGGATCTTCAGATTTCCGTCCCCGTCGACACTGTCCAGCCGTGCCAGGACGCCCACAGGGTAGATCATCTCCATCAGATCCTCCGGTTTGTCCTTATCCTCCGGCACCGGCCCTTCAAACTCCGGCTCGTCCTTCAGAAAGACGAACGCGATCTCGTCTCCCACGGACATGGCCTCTACCTCATACTCCTCGAAGGTCTCTTTTTTAAAGTAAAATGTGACCTCGGGAAGCAGTATTGTATCATGAATCGGAATAGCTATCATAGAATCCCTCGTTTCTTATTATTATGCGTTAGCACTCATTAGGCGCAAGTGCTAACAATACAATCATACATGGTATTTTATGTGATTGCAAGTGTTTTTTACCTGCGCTTTAGATAGTCCTCCCGGACCTCCTTCACCGTTTCCTCTACCTTATCTTCATAACCCACAAGCGCGGCAAAGGGGGCAAACTGTGCCGCCCGGCTCTCCCGGGACATCTGCGGATGCTTTGTGGAGACCGGGTGTTCCCGGTTTATGATGTCTCCGTACTTTTCCTCCGCTTCCCTGGCCGCCTGCTGCATTTCCTCCGT
>CADAXW010000050.1 GCA_902792005.1 uncultured Lachnospiraceae bacterium | reverse complement strand
ACAACATCACCGCGGGACACGCCCATTTCCGCAAGCCGTGCGGCGATGCGGTCCGACAGCTCATCCACCTCCTGATAGGTGTAGCGTCTGTCTTCGGAAGCCACACAGAGGTTCTCCGGATAGTTCGAAGCATTTTTCCGGAATACGGTCACGATATCCGAATCGGGAACCGGTGTCTCTGTCTGATTCCATTCATTCAAATGTGCCAGATCGGTTTCGGAGATAAGGCACATTTCCGAACGATTCTTTTCCTTCAGCATTTCTCCGGCGATCTGGATATAGGTGCGGGAAAAGACTTCCGCCCAGTCTCCGGAGTAGTGGTTTGCGAGATAACCCAGATGCAGCTGATAACGGCCGTCGCCCCTGGAAAGGATCTCCACGGAAATGGGCTGGCTCTCGATATGCAGCGGGTCGTAGATACGCTCGACTTCCACGCAGAGATCGTCGATCAGACGGACGGAGGTGATGTCCTTCTGATAGATAAAGACAACCTCGGGCTTCAGATCATGCTGTTCTATCAGCTTTAAGAAGGGATAGCCTGCATTCTGATAGGCAAGTTCCAACTGCTCCTGGGCCTGCTTCAGGCGCTCGCGGGTATCCTCCTGGCCGCTCAGCTTCCGGCGGAAGAGAAGATTGTGGGTCTGGAGCCCCACAGTATTCTTATAGCGATCCTCCCGCTTTCCGTAGATCGTATTGAACAGTATATCGTTTACGCCGCTGTAGACAGAAAGGGTTTCAGCCATGACCTCTGAGAAAAAGGCAGCGGTTGAACAGCCCGCGTTGCCGCGGAGGGCATGGAAGGCTTCTTCTTCCAGGGAGAAATCCGTGGTGAGCCAGGCCTGCCGGGGCTCGTCCTCCCAGACGTTCCGCTCCGGAAGACTTCCACCCTCATAGTCCTTCAGATACTCGGCCCATACCTTCCTGGTCTCCTCAGCAGCGGGAGATGCGAGATACTCCGCTTCCTCCCGGGCTACATCGGCCAGAGTGATCTCCTCCGGCGTGAGAGTTCCGTTTTGATAGGCGTCGCGAAGATCACGGGAAAGGATCCCTGCGGAAAAACCGTCATGCAGGATGTGATGAATATCCTCAAAGAACCAGGTTCCCGAGGGCGTTTCATAGATCTCAAAACGGGCCAGCGGCCCACCGTCCAGTGAGAAGGGCCGTACCAGATTCTTTTTATGGCGTGCAAAAGCCGCGTCGCTCATGGAGCAGACGGGTATGGAGATCTTGTCGGGATTCGGAGAAAGATAGACATGATCATTCTCATCGGTGGAGAGGACCATCCCCAGGATCGGATGGGCTTTGATCAGAAGAAGGATCGCCTGTTTCAGGCGTTCCGGATCCACGTCCTTCGGAAGCTTTCCGAGGAGAGGAAGATTGTAGGTCGTGCGTTCAGGATGCCCCTTGCATTCCATGAAAACCGCAGTTTGTTCCTGGGACAGAAGAAATTTTTCCATATGTAACCCCCTAAATGGATAAAATTCAAGTCGATCAGTTGCGTATAGAGTTGTAACATTTTTATTATAAGGCCTATGATAAATGCAGGTCAATCTTTTCCTGTGTGACAAAGGGGACAGTCCCCATTGTCACGTTTTCCCGGGAAAACGTGACAAGAGGGACTGTCCCCTTTGTCACATTTGTTACGCATTTGTTATAGGTGATATGGTACATTTGTTATAAGGAGGTGACAAACTATATGCCTAAGACAAATATATCGGTTACACAAAATGAATTGGATAGCATGGGGGTTCGTATATTCTCTGATGTGGATAGTGAGTTTCAAAAGAACGGGATCAGGGGGGACTTTCTCTGCTGGATGATCTCGGTAAAAAAGGTTCCGGAGAATGACTGGGCCCGTGTGTGCGAAAACCCCGGAGAACTCATGGAGGAATATGCCAGATACCGGGATGAGCATCCCATCGGAGATCTGCTGGGAACACCGGATGAGCAGCGGGAGGCGGCAGAGCAGCTGACCGGCAGACCGATCCTGAACGTGGATATGACCGATCCCGAGGCAATGCGGTTTGCTGCACCGTGGCTGAAGATCTATAAAATGGTGCTGGATAAGGCGGCGGAGCTGGAACCGAAGACTTCTGAGATCCGGGAGAATGCCGACAGGTTTAACAAAATCTATGATACCATCCGGGAAGGTTATACTGTTGAGACCCTGCAGGAGAAGGGGAAAAAGGATTCCTGGCTGCTTCGGAATCCTGAGAACACCCTTCAAAAGAGATATGTGCTGGACGGCCTTGGCGGACTCAGTCTTATGGAGGCGGAAGCGCTTCTGAACCGGAGAAAAATGAGCGCCGGAGTCGGTAAGTCGAAGGACAAGGCAACAGAGATCGAGGCGCATTTCCGGGGGCAGAAGGACGGATATGAAAAGTCTGCCAAAGATTTCCTGATGAAGGGAGGAAGATCCAAGGCAGCGCCGGCCATCGATGGTACTGCGAAGGTAATAAAGCCGGCCAAAAAAAAGCCGGAAACATTTGATATCGATACAACCACCAACAACAAGATCGAGATTGATGATGAGATCATCACCACAACCGTAAAGAAAACCACCCAGGAAGAAATAGGTGGAATGGGTGAAACGGGAGAGACCGGAGATACCCCGGATGAGTTCGATGTTGAAAAGGTCGAAGCAAAGTTCCGGAAGCTGGAGCAGGAGGAGAAGCGAGCGCGGGAAGAACTGGAGGCCCGTGCCCGGGAGGCACGAGCATCTCTGCCTGAAAGAAAGCGTGAGCTTCCCAGAAATTATGACTCCTACCGTGTTCTGCATACAGGCTATTTCGCTGTAGGTCAGTCCAGAGAGAAGATGCTGCAGGCGCTGACCCGGACCTTTGCGTCCTACTATGCCGAGAAGGATGGACAGCCCTTTGATCCGGATACGATCCACAGGTACGAGAGTCGTGCGAAAACAACCCTTCTCCTTGATGCGCTCAGCACGAAGGATATCGAAACGATCCTGATGAATGATGATTCGATCAAAGACGTGGCCATGGCAAGGGAGACCAGACTTTATGGTGTTCCTCAGGATAAGCGGATCTCTTATGTTGCAAATATGAAGGTTTTGAAGGCCTCTGTCGATCAGATCATTGCAGATGATCCAAGTCATGTGACGCCGGAATATCAGAGATTCGCTGATGCGGTGAAGGCAGCATCGGAGCTGGATCCTCTGACGGCTTCGGAAACGGATTACATGGTGGCCAATCATAATCTCAGAAAGACCATTGTAAAATATCAGAAGAACCGGAAGAGTATGCGCCGAAACCATCATAAGCAGGATCGGTTTGACAGTACATTGAATGCACTGGGTATCATTTCAAGAGAATCAAACCATGAAACCAAGGCCTGGATCGAACCCATCGTTCATCGGATCAATGAGGTCCGTGGCTATAAAAAGGGTGACATCAGCGGCGAGAATTCGGTTCAGCTGAGCCGTTACGGAACAAGACGTATCAAACGTTTTTTTGATATCGATGAAGCAGAAATTAAGGAAAACTACAGAGCAGAAATAGAGGAAAGAAAGGCGCAGCTCGAGGAGAGGCAATCCATCAGGAAAGAACCGGCAAAACAGGAGCCCGCAAAGAAGGAGCCGGGCAAGCAGGGGCCGCATAAAAAATAAAGGAGGGAGATAAGGTGGTATTTGAAACAGATCGATTGATCCTGCAGACTTCTGACCCTTCATTATCCGGGAAGCTTCTGAAATACTATTCAGAGAATCGGGCATTTTTTGAAAAGCATGAACCTGTCTGGCCGGAGCAGTATTATACGCTGGAGTATCAGCGGAAGATACTTGAAGCGGAAGTGAAGAATATGGAGAATCGGGCATCCGCGTACTATTACTATTCCAGGAAAGAGGAACCGGAACGGATCATCGGATCCATCAGCTTCGTGCGGATCCGGAAAGAACCCTACGCCAGCACCATCTTCGGATACAATCTGGACGAGTCCTGCCAGGGGCATGGATATTGTACGGAAGCCTGCAGAGCTGCCATCCAGGAGGTGTTAAAGTTTGCGCACATCCACCGGATCGAATCCCGCGTACTTACGGACAATCCGAAGTCCGAGGCGATCATGGAACGGCTTGGTTTTGTGCGTGAAGGAACCGAGTATGCCGGGGTCCTGATCAATGGGGAATTCAGAGATCATTACCGGTATGCCTGGATCAATACAGAGTATTAAAGAAACCTGAAGCTAACCATGATTTCAACTGTTCAGAAGTCTGAGTATGTGGTAAAATGTTTATAATAGTCTGACAAAGGGGGCTTACCATGACATTACAGGAATTATATGGAGAAATCGGCGGTGATTTTGATCAGGCCTTGAAGGTCCTCCGGATGGAGAAACTGATCGATAAGCATATACGTAAGTTTCCGAATAACGGTGTGGTTGACGGACTGATTTCCGCCGGTGACAGCATGGATCCGACCCGGCTCTTTGAGTCTGCGCATGCATTAAAGGGCGTGTCGGCCAATCTGGGACTGGTGGGGATATCAACCCTTGCCTCAGAGATCGCCGAAGAGTACCGGCCCGGAAATGTGAGGCAGCTTACGGATGATGAGGTTAAGGACCGGATCCAAAGGATCTCCGACGTGTATAAGACGACACTGGAGGGGATCCGGAAGTACGAAGAAGGATGACATCATTGAGCAAAAGTCATAAGTGGGGCGTACCATATGGATCAAGTGAAGGGAAGAGAGGGGACTTCCTTCGGACAACGTGAACAGAAAAAGTATCTCGGGATTGTCGGAGCCTGGGCGCTGGCCTTTGGGTGCAGTGTAGGCTGGGGCTCTTTTGTGATGCCGGGGACTACATTTCTTCCCATTGCAGGACCTGTAGGTACTGCGATCGGTCTCGGTCTTGGCGGCATTGTCATGCTGCTTCTGGCCGTGAATTATCATTATCTTATGAACCGCTACCCTGACGGCGGCGGCACCTATACCTACACCAAGAAAACCTTCGGTTATGACCACGGTTTTCTCAGTGCATGGTTTCTGATCCTCACTTATATCGCTATCATTTGGGCAAATGCGACGGCGCTTCCGCTCATCGCACGGACGCTTCTGGGAGACACCTTCCGGTTTGGATATCTCTATGAGATCGCGGGTTATCCCATCTATCTCGGAGAGCTGCTTCTGGCACTGGGAGCCCTGGTGCTTGCGGCAGTCGTGTGCCTGTTCCGTAAGCCGGCTGCCTGGACGCAGATCATCATGGCAGTCCTGCTTTTCATGGGCGTTGTGATCTGCTTTGTCCTTACCACCGGTAAGATGGGAACGGGCGGATATACGCCGGCCTATGCACCGGAGAACACTCCGTCCAGCGGCATTTTCACCATCTTTGCACTGGCCCCCTGGGCTTATGTGGGCTTTGAGTCCATATCCCATTCCGCGGCCGAGGCAAAGTTTTCGCTGAAGAAAACCTTCCGTGTGCTGGCAGTGGCTGTGATCACTGCCGCTGTGGCTTACATCCTTCTTTCGCTTCTGGCCGTAAAGGCGCTGCCGGAGGGATGCAGCTCATGGACGGATTATATCGCAAATCTGGGTGAGTATTCCGGCGTGGCATCTCAGCCCACCTTCCATGCAGCAAATGCAGCCATGGGAGATGCCGGAAGTGTGATCCTCGGGGTCGCTTCTCTGGGAGCCATCTTCACGGGACTCATCGGAAATTATATCGCCCTCAGCCGGCTGCTGGACAATCTGTCGGGAGACGGGCTTTTTCCCGCATGGGTCGGAAAGAAGAAGGAAGGCGGTTTTGTACCGAAGAATGCCATCCTCTGTATCCTGGTGATCTCGGCCGTATTCCCGTTCTTTGGACGCACCGCCATCAGCTGGATCGTGGATGTGACCACCGTAGGTGCTACCATCGCCTATGCTCTGGCGTCTGCTTCTGCATGGAAGACGGCGCGTCAGGAGAAGAATCGGAAGTATATGATCTTCGGAATGGTCGGGATGATCGTGTCACTGCTGTTTGCGCTGGCATTTCTGATCCCGAACCTGATCTCCGTTACAACCCTGTCTACGGAATCCTACCTGATCCTGTCCATTTGGAGTATCTGCGGATTCCTTTACTTCCGTATCTTTCTCCGCAGAGATCATGAGCGGCGGATGGGCAGATCCATCGTGACCTGGGTGGTCCTGCTGGGACTTATCATCTTTACCTCCAGTGTATGGATGAGCCAGACCACAGATCAGGCGCTGGAGAATTACCAGACCACAGTGCGGGATTATTACGAGACCCATGAAAAGGAAGCTTCGGGGACTCCTGTGGACGCGGAGTTTCTGCAAGAGGAATTGGATAAAGTGGATCATGCCACGCATGTTGCGAGTATGATCCAGATCGGACTTATTGTAGCATCCCTTCTCATCCTTCTGAACATTTACGGGTTCATGCAGAAAAGAGAGAAGCAGATCGAGGTGGAGAAGGCACGGGCAGAAGAGACCAGCCGGGCAAAATCCAGCTTCCTTTCCAACATGAGTCACGAGATCCGAACACCGATGAATGCCATCATCGGACTGCAGAACATAGCACTTCATGATCCGGATCTGAAGCCTCAGACCAGAGAGCAGATAAAGAAGATCGGAACCAGTGCCAGCCATCTGCTGGATCTGGTCAATGATATTCTGGACATGACCCGGATCGAATCCGGCCGAATGACACTAAAGGAGGAAGAGTTCTCCTTCCGGGAGTTTCTGGAACAGATCAACATCATCATCAACGGACAGTGCCAGGATAAGAAGCTGCGTTATACCTGTACCGTTAAGGGCGGCGTGAAGGATTATTACGTCGGAGATGATCTGAAACTGAAGCAGGTGATCATCAATATCCTGGGAAATGCGGTAAAGTTTACCGAGTCTCCCGGGGATGTGTCCCTGACGGTGGAGCAGCTGGGAGAAGAGGATGGGACGAGTACCATGCGCTTCCTCATGCAGGATACGGGGATCGGTATGGATCCCGAGTATATCCCGAAGATCTTCGAGACCTTCTCCCAGGAGGATGCCACCAATACCAACCAATACGGAGGCAGCGGTCTGGGTATGGCCATCACGAAGAATTTTGTGGAAATGATGGGCGGTACGATTCAGGTGCAGAGCCAGAAGGGCGCCGGATCCGCATTTACAGTGACTGTGCCGCTTACGTCTTCTGACCGGATCGATCAGACGGAGCAAAGTACCGGGCAGACCGGAGAACTCCTCAGTGAGGAGCAGATCGGACAGGTGCTTGCCGGAAAGAGGATCCTTATGGCTGAGGATGTGGATCAGAATGCGGAGATCCTGGCGGATCTGCTGGATCTGGAGGATATCCACTCTGCGCGGGCAAGAAACGGTGAGGATGCCCTGATGATGTTCCAAAAGAGTGAACCCGGATATTACGCAGCGATACTGATGGATGTGCGTATGCCCGTGATGGATGGTCTGGAGGCAGCCCGGAGGATCCGTGCACTGGAGCATCCGGATGCAAAGACCATTCCCATTATTGCCATGACCGCAAATGTATTCGAGGAGGATCTGGAACGGTCCCTGGCCGCAGGTATGAATGCACATTTATTCAAGCCGGTGGAGCCGGAAAAACTGTATTCAACCATGGCAAAACTGATTATGGAGGTGACAGGATGAGATTAAGTAAGACTTTAAAACGGATGATCGTAATCCTCCTGCTATTTGTATTTTTGATAAATATGTCAGCGCCCCTCAGGGCCTCGGCAGAAGAACCGGAGCAGAAGGTGGTCCGGGTCGGCTGGTACGAGTCCTCCTTCTGCTACTTTGATCAGTTTGGAAGACGCTGTGGCATTGACTATGAGTACCAGCAGAAGATCTCTGCCTATACCGGATGGACCTATGAGTATGTTGAGGGAAGCTGGCCGGAGCTTTTGCAGAAGCTGAAGGATGGAGAGATCGATCTGCTGAGTGATGTGTCCTACAAGCCGGATCGGGAGGAGTTCATGCTGTTCCCGGATCTGCCCATGGGCACAGAGTCATATTATATCTACATCAGCATGGAGAACCGGGAGATCACTGGAGATAATCTGTCATCTCTGAACGGAAAAAGGATCGGTGTCAATAAAGACAGTATTCAGGAGGGCTTTCTTACGGATTGGAAAAAGAATAACAGCCTTTCCTTTGAGATCGTACCGTTGGTGCTGGAAGAAGATGAGTCCATGCGTCTGGTGGCAGATGGAGAACTGGACGGATATGCCGCGGTTTATACCGTGAACTCGGAGGATCGGACCGTTCCGATCTGCAGGATCGGTGGATCGGATTATTTCTATGCAGTAAATAAGAACCGTCCGGATATCCTGGCAGATCTGAATATGGCCCTGGGCGGAATCAAGGACGAGGATCCGTATTTCAGTGAAAAGATCTCGGAAAAACGCCTGTATGAGAGAAGAACGAATCTTACCCTGATGCCGAACCAGGAGGACTGGCTGAAGGATCATGGGACGATCCGTATCGGATACCGGGATGATTATCTTCCCTTCTGTAAGGCGGATGAGGAGACCGGGGAGCTTACCGGTGCACTGAAGGATTATCTGATGCATGCCACCAATGAGCTTCAGGGCATGGATATTAAGTTTGAGGCCATTTCCTATGCATCTACAGAAGATGCACTTGCTGCAATGAAGGCAGGAGAAGTGGATGCGGTCTTTCCGGTTTACCTGCATCCCTATGATGCAGACCAGATGAATGTCCGTTTGACGGATCCTGCCATGAAGACAGAAATGAATGCTGTCATGCGGGATATGGAAACCGGTGGTCTTTCCAAGGAGAGCAAGGTTACCTTTGCGGTGGATGCAGGAAATCTGAATAATGAAACATTTATCAAGGAGGAGTATCCCTCATCAATATGTAAGACCTTCGCGGATAAGGAGGCTTGCATTAAGGCAGTGGCTGACAGGGAAGCAGACTGTGCGCTGATCAGCAGCTACAGGCTTTCCTTTATGGAAGAGTCGGTGAAGGCTGCCAAGGTCTTTACGGTTCCCACCGGAGAGTCCATCCCCATGTCCTTTGCGGTAAGTAAGGGAAATGAAGAGCTTTACTTCCTTCTGAATAAGACAGCGGTCATGACGGAGAGCGGTGACATGGATGCCGCCCTTGCAACCTATGTCAATTCAGAGAAAAAGGTATCCTTTCTTCAGTTCCTGAAGGATAATATGCTGATCGTTGTTGCAGTCCTTGTTGTAATCTTTGCCATCATCATCATTCTTCTGCAGCAGAGAATGCGGGCAGAACGTATCGCCAGCCGTCAGAGAAAGCTGCTGGAGGAGGCGGCTGAGGTGGAGGAGCTGAAGCAGACCATTTCTTCATTGCTGGATAACATGCCGGGCATGAATTTCACCAAGGATGCAGAGACGGGAACATATCTGGCCTGCAACCAGGCCTTCGCAGAATATGCACATAAGAAGGATCCCTCCGAGGTGGTGGGACACACACCCGAGGAACTCTTTGATGCGGAGACGGCGAAGCGGTTCGTGGAGGATGATCAGATGGCGCTTTCCATGGACGGGCCGTATATCTTCTATGATGATATAACGAATGCTGACGGCAGCCAGCAACAGATGAAAACCACCAAGCTGAAGTATACCGATGCCAACGGTCGTCTTTGCGTGCTGGGTGTGTTCCTGGATGTTACGGATTCCTTCCTGATCTCCAGAGGCAGTGTGGACTCGAAGGAGTCCTATCAGAATGCACGGAACACGGGTATCATCTTTACCCACATCGCTCAGACACTGGCAAAGAACTACATGGACCTCTATTATATCGATGTGAACACCGAGGAATTCGTGGAGTATCGTACGGATGCTGAGACAGGCAGCCTGACGGAGTCACGCCGCGGCTGGCATTTCTTTGAGGAGTGTCAGGATCTGGCAGAAGATCTTATCTTCCCGGAGGATCAGGATGCAGTGAAGAGTGCCCTGGATCGTAAGACCCTGGTGGCAGCGTTGGATCATAATAATACATTTGCCATGACCTTCCGCCTGAATCGGGAGCCGGAGCCCATGTATGTCAGCATGACGGTTACTCGGATGCAGGATAATGAGCGCTTTATCATTCTGGGTATCGTCGACGTGGATGAAGATGTGAAGCAGCGAAATGCAGCGCAGCAGATGCAGGAGGAGCAGACAGCCTATCCATCGCATCCATTCATCCGGAGGATCGGGAACGTTTCCTTTCCATGCTTACCAGGAAAAATGTGCTGTCTGAGGTTAAACGGAACGGCATCTTTACGCTCAGCTATCGTCTGATGATGGATGGCAAGCCCCGCTATGTACAGATGAAGGCTGCCATGGTGGAGGAAAAGGAAGGAAAGCAGCTGATCATCGGTATCAATGATATCGACTCTCAGGTACGTCAGGAAGAGGAATACAGCCGGCGTCTGACCCAGGCCCGGATCGAGGCGAATATCGATGCCCTGACGGGAGTAAAGAATCGGAATGCGTACCGGGTATATGAGGAACGGCTGAATGCACAGATCGAGATGGATCGCGCTCCGGCGTTCGCCATCACGATTTTGGATGTAAATGATCTGAAGAAGGTCAATGATACAGAGGGACATAAGGCGGGAGATCAGTATCTTCGGGATGCCTGCAAGATCATCTGTACCACCTTCAAGCGCAGTCCGGTATTCCGTGTGGGTGGAGACGAGTTCTGTGTTCTCTCCCAGGGAGATGATTATGAACGTATTGACGAGCTGATCGCACAGATGAATGAGCATAATGAGGCAGCCATCCGGGATGGAGGTATTGTCGTCGCTCTGGGTATGGCCAAATATGAGAAGGATTCCAAGGTGGCGCCGGTTTATGAACGTGCGGATCAGACCATGTATGATAACAAGAGTGAACTGAAGGCCAAGAAAAAGCAAAGAGGATAGATAACGTATGTATTATTCTGCCATAGGCGTGCTTGCAATTCTGATACTGTTTATCGTGAACTGGGATATCCTTTATGAGTTCAGGTTTTCGAGTGATAAACCGGCCTGGAATGTGTACAGGAGATTTCTGTTCGTTGTTTTGATGTATTATATTACAGATGCCCTGTGGGGTGTTCTGGAGGATCAGAAGCTTGCGACAGCGCTGTTTGTTGATACAACCATATATTTTGTCGTCATGGCAGTGGGAATCTCCTTCTGGGCGGAGTATACCGTGGCTTATCTGGGCGAGAAGAGCGGATTCGGACGTTTTCTGGTATATACAGGACGTTTTATCGCAGGAGCGGTTGGGATCCTCGCCATTGTCAATATATTCACGCCGGTTCTTTTCACGGTGGATAAAAAATCGGAATACAATGCACTTCCGGCCCGTTATGTGATCCTGTCGTGTCAGATCCTGTTCCTGCTCATAATCTCTGTTTATGCACTGGTTTCCAAGATCCGTGAGGGGGCGAAGGGGGAAATCGGAGCCAAATACCGGATCCTGGCATCCTTTGGGATCATCATGGTTCTCTGCCTCTTTGCGCAGCTCTGGTTCCCGTACCTGCCGTTATACGCCATTGCATATATGCTGGGTACCACACTGCTGCATGCTTTTGTTGTAAATGATGAGAAGGATGCTTATAAGCACAGGCTGGAGGATTCGGAGAAGATCACGGAACTGAAGGACCGGTTTGCCTCCCTGCTGGACAACATGCCGGGGATGACCTTCACGAAGGACGCAAAGACCGGCGTATTTCTGGCCTGCAATCAGGCATTTGCGGATTATGCCCATAAGGAAAGCCCTGCCGGAGTAGTAGGACTGACGGATGCGGAGATTTTTGATGCAGAGACGGCGGCGCATTTTGTTCAGGATGACAGGATCGCCCTGTCCCTCAGCAAGCCCTACGTGTTCTACGAGGATGTTCCGGATGCTGCGGGAAGTCACCGTCAGCTCCAGACCACAAAGGTTAAATTCACGGATACCGCAGGAAGACTCTGTGTACTTGGTATGTGCCAGGATGTTACGGATATGGTCCGCATCCAGCATGAGAATGCCATGACGAAGGAGGCTTACGAGAATGCGGTAAGTACCGGCCTCATGTATACCAACATCGCACAGACCCTGGCGAGGGATTATACGGATCTTTATTATATCAATGCGGATACGGAGGAGTTTGTTCAGTATTGTAAGGGTGAGGGCGGAAATGCGCTCTCGGAGGTCCGTCGCGGATGGCATTTCTTCAGTGACTGCAAGGAGGAGATGGCAGAGAGTGTATATTCCGAGGACCGGGAAGAGTTCCTTCAGGCCATGAAGCGGAAGACGCTGATGAAGGCTCTGGACAGAAAGGATACATTTATCATGACCTATCGCCAGATGAGCGGCGATAAGTGGTTCTATGTCAATATGAAGATATCCCGTATGCATACGGATGATGCTGAGGATGACGGGCGCTTCCTCATTCTGGGAATTACAAATGTGGATGCTGAAATGCGGGAGACCATGGCAAAGAGTGAGGCTCTGGCAGAGGCACTTACCTCGGCAGAGGAGGCAAATAAAGCCAAGACCAGTTTCCTCTCGGGTATGAGTCATGAGATCCGAACCCCCATGAATGCTATCATCGGTTTGGACATGCTGGCGTTGAAAAAGCAGAATCTGGACACGGAAACCCGGGATTACCTGGAGAAGATCGGCGACAGCGCCCAGAATCTGCTGTCCATCATTAATGATATCCTGGATATGAGCCGGATCGAGTCCGGTCGCGTCACACTGCATAAGGAGGATTTCTCCTTCAGCGATCTAATGGAGCAGATCAGTACCATGGTCATGTCCCAGTGCAGGGAAAAGGGAATCACCTTTGACTTCCGGGTGCAGGCTTCGGTGGATGAGAACTATTATGGGGATGTTATGAAGCTGAGAGAGGTTCTGCTGAACATCCTGTCCAATGCGGTGAAGTTTACAGAGGCCCCGGGCTCTATTACCATGACGGTGGAAAAGACCGCAGAAAGAGACGATCAGACCACTCTTCGTTTCCTGATCAAGGATACGGGGATCGGCATGGATAAGGAGTATCTGCCCAGGATCTTCGATTCCTTCTCACAGGCAAATACCAGTCAGCGGACAAAGTTCGGCAGCAGCGGCCTTGGTATGGCGATCACGAAGAGGATCGTGGAAATGATGGGCGGGTCCATCAGTGTCGAGTCAGAGAAGGGGAAGGGTACGGAATTTGATGTAACAGTAGTACTTCAAAAATGTGATCCCAGGAACATGGAGAAGGTGGGAGAGATCGATCTTTCTGCCCTGTTTGTACTTGTGGTTGATGATGATCCCATCGAGGCGGAACATGCCCGGGTGATCATGGGAGAGGTTGGTATCCGGGCGGATGCCTGCACCAGCGGACAGGAGGCCCTCAGGAAGATGGAGGTCCAGCGAGGAAAGCAGGATCCTTACAATATGATCCTTATGGACTGGAATATGCCGGGAATGAGCGGTCCGGAAACGGCTGCGGAGATCCAAAAGCAGTTTGAGGGTGAGAATACCGTGGTGGCACTTACCGCTTATAGCTGGGATGATATCGCGGAAGAGGCGCATAAGGTTGGTGTGAACAGCTTCATGCCCAAGCCGTTGTTCCCCGGGACCCTTGTTGAGAGCTTCGAACGGATCGCCCGCCGAAGCAACATGGCAGTTTTCAAGAAGAAGAAACAGGCGAAGCTGGCGGGACGCCGGATCCTTCTGGCAGAGGATATGGAGCTGAATGCAGATATCCTGACGGATATTCTTGAGATGGAGAATGTCAAGGTTGACCATGCGGAGAACGGTAAGATCGCGGTAGAACTGTTTGAGAAGAGTACGGCGGGAATCTATGCGGCGATCCTTATGGATGTTCGTATGCCGGAAATGGACGGGCTGGAGGCTACAAAGGAGATCCGCTCCATGAGCAGGGAGGACGCAAAGAAGATCCCCATTATAGCACTTACGGCGAATACATTTGACGAAGATGTACAGCAGTCCATACAGGCAGGGATGAACGCACATTTGACGAAACCCATCGAAGCGGATAATCTGTTCCGGACCCTGGGTGAGCTGATCTATGAGGCGGAGAACAGTTAAGTGTCAGAGTTTTTCTTATTTTTATTTCCTATAGCGATCACGACGATCCTCGTGTGGGGAGCGGGCGTGCGAAGTAAGAGAGCCTGCGGGGGCGAGGCCTGGGATCTGGAACAGGCCAAGTCCCTGCAGGCTTTTGCTGCGCTCATGATCATCCTGCATCATATGGTTCAGCGGATCACGGACTGTGGCGGCGTGAACAAGGGCCCGGTTACTGCGTGGAACTCCTTCGGTATCCTCTTCACATCCATCTTTTTTTTCTTTTCCGGATTCGGTCTGTATAAAAGTCAAAGGGATAAGGAGCAGTACCTGAAGAACTTCCTGAGGCATAGACTGCCGATGATCCTGATCCCCTTTCTGCTAACCAATATCATTTATCTGATCTTTGTTTCCGGGGGAAGGATCGGTGGAGTGACCGACGTTTTCACCTCCATATTCGGCTTTACCCTGATGAATGGAAATGCATGGTTTATCGTAGAACTGGTATTCCTGTATCTTGCATATTATGTGTGCTTTCGATGGTCCCGATCAGAGCGTGCGGCCATCTGCAAACTGACCGTGTTTACCGTGCTGCTTGTAAGTGTCTCTCTCCTTTTGGGACACGACGGGTCAAAGGTGGGCGGACACTGGTTCATGGGAGAGTGGTGGTACAACACAACGCTCATTTTTATCATGGGATTCCTCTTTGGGAAGTATGAGGACCCACTCAAAGCCTTTCTGCTGCGAAGGTGGAAGCTTCTGCTTCCGATCTCGGTGGTTCTGCTGATCGGGTGGTATATCCTCATGGAATTCGTACAGGGAAGGTTTGGATACTACCGGGAATGGGAAGGACATCCCGGCTATCCGGAGAAGCTGCTTACCCTTCTGGTCCAGTTGATCCTGTGCATGCTGTTTGTATTCGTTCTGCTCCTGGTTAATCTGAAGATCGAGTTCCGAAATCCGGTGCTCACATTTTTGGGAGGGATCAGCCTGGAGGTATATCTCATCCATGATGTCTTCCGAAAAGGTCTGCCGGGAGGTACGGGTGGCCAGATGCCGGATCTCCTGTATCTCGCCCTGACCTATGCCCTCACCATACTATCCGCGTGGGTGCTGTCGAAGGTGGATCATTTCCTGATCGACCGGTATCACAGGCTGGGAAAGAGGAGATAGAAGAGGAGGAAATATATGTCGGAGTCCGGAAAAATAAGAAGAACACTGATCATCCTTACGTTGATCGGCTTCCTGGGCGGAATACTGATCGAGGTGATCATAGGGATGTGTGTAAGCTCGCAGGAGGACTGGTTCTTTGACCGCCCGTCCATGATCTGGCAGCTGATCGGCTCAGGACTGTACGGAGCCGTTGCCATGGGCGGATCCATCGTGTATCAGTTTGAACGGTGGGGACTGCTCAAGGCAACGCTGGTTCACTATACCCTGACGCTGGCTGCATTTCTTATCACAAATGCGGCGCTCAACTGGTTCCCTGCCAGTGTTCTTGCCATCGTGCTGATCCTCTTTACGGTGGTATATTTCATCATCTGGCTGGTGCAGTATCTTCGCTGGAAGAAAACCATACAGGAAATGAATCAAGACCTGGAGCGACTTGCAGATCAGAAAAAGAACGAGGAGGAGCATCTATGAGAAACGGGATAGATATAGATGTGATCCTCGATAGCAACTATGTGGATCCGAAGATCACGATTCATACGAAGGAACGGAC
>CADAXW010000049.1 GCA_902792005.1 uncultured Lachnospiraceae bacterium | reverse complement strand
TTCCGGCGGAATATTCAATACCGGCCTTCGTATCAAAACCATTCTTCTGCAGGATCTAAAGTGGAGTACCACCGGACTCTGCATCTGCATCGCCTGCGCCTTGCTGGCCGCCTGCGCCTGCACTGTCCTGGCCATCTGCGCTGCCTGCATCGCCTGCGCCCGTCGTCCCGGCCGCTGCCGCCTGTGCTGTGCCGTCTGCCTCATCTACTGCCGTCCAGCCGTCGTCTGCCTCCACCAGCTTCTCCTTCGGCAGATAAGCCCCCAGAAGCTTCTCCAGCTCACGGATCTCGATGGGCTTGGACAGGTAGTCCGTAAAGCCCTCGCTCAGGTATTTCTCACGAACACCGGCGATGGCATTTGCGGTAAGGCAAATGACCGGTGTGTCATAGACCAGGTCTTCCTTCTGCATTCTGTGGAAGGTCTCGATACCATCCATTCCCGGCATCATGTGATCCAGGAAGATCAGATCGTAGCGCTTCTTCCGCGCCATCTCCAGTGCCTTCTTTCCGCTGTTTGCGGTATCTGCCTCTACATGGTAGAGCCGGAGCAGTCCGCCCGCCACCTTGAGGTTCATGTCGTTATCATCCACCACAAGGATATCTGCGTCCTTGACGTAGAATCTCTCCTTCCGGACGCCCTCCTCCAGCTTCACGCGGGTATAAGGTCCGATAGGTGTGCTGTTAATGATCCGCTGCTGCACGGTGAAGAAGAAGGTGGAACCCTTTCCGTAAGTACTCTCCACCTCCAGATGGCTGCCCATCCGGGTCAGAAGACCCTGTACGATGGAGATACCCAGACCGGTACCCTCGATGTTCCGATTCTTCTCCTCCTCCAGACGTTCAAAGGAAATGAAGAGCTTATCCATATCCTCCTTGCGGATACCGATACCCGTATCCTCCACGGAAACGGTGAGCTGATAATTCTCCTCATCCTCAAAGCGTCCGAACATACGGAGCTTTACACTTCCTTCATGCGTATACTTCACCGCATTTGTCAGAAGATTTACGATGACCTGCTTCAGGCGCACGTCATCACCGAACAGAGATTCCGGAAGCTCTTCATCGATCTCAGGGATAAATGTGAGTCCTTTCTTCTCTGCTCTTTCCTCGATCATATTTGCAAGATAATCCACCATCTGTCTGGTCTCATATTTCACAGGATGGATCTCCATCTTTCCTTCTTCGATCTTGGAGAAGTCCAGAATACTGTTGATCAGCTCCAGCAGCGTTCTGCCGGCGCTCTGGATATTTGTGGCATACTCCCGGAGCTGCTTATCCTGCGTCTCCCGAAGGATCATTTCATCCATACCGATCACCGCATTGATGGGGGTACGGATCTCATGGCTCATCTGCGCCAGGAACTGAGACTTGGCCTTTCCTGCATTTGTGGCATACTCCACCGCCTCCTGCAGCTGCTTGTTCACCTCGGTCTGCCAGCGGATGATCCGGTTGATCGCTACATTTACGATAATGATGCAGGCCAGGAACATGGCAACACTGACCGCGATCCAGATGAGACTGCTTGCATAGATGGTCAGCCAGTTGCTGACGGTATAGAGATAGAAGCCCGTACCGGTAATGGTCGTGCGATTCACCACAACCAGACGGTCATTGTAATCTCGAAGGGTCATCAGCTTTCCTGACTCGTGGATCGCCTCATAAACGGTATCGGACACATTTACCGACCGATCCACAGTCATCTCATAAGCCTTGTTGGGATGATTGATGATCCGTCCCGAAGAGTCCGTCAGGAACGCGTAGGTATGGGTCTCATAGCTTTCTCCCAGGATCTGGATCAGCTTATCGATGAAGAAATCGATACCGAACACACCCAGAAATTCTCCATCGGCTCCATAGACCACCTCAGACAGAGTCACACAGTAAAGGCCGGTCTGCTCATCGAGATAGGGTGCGGAAATGCTGAAGTCCTCCTCGGAGCGAATGGTATCCTTGTACCACTGACGCTCCTCCACCTTCCAGCCTGCGCCCGGCTGCCAGCCGTTATTCATGATGATGGGGATCTTCGCATGGGGATTCGCCATATAGCAAACCGAGATCTCCTCATGCTCCTTTGCAATGCCATCCATCCAAGCGACACATTTGTCATAGTCATTCAGGATCTCCGGATTGGCCTTGATGGAATCCACATACATATCCAGAACCGTCACCTGTTCACTCAGCCACTGGATCATGTCGTTGGAGTGGTCCTGGGTATCGATGGTCATGGACAGCTGCGCATTTTTGGATGCCTGCCGGATGTTCAGGTAGATGCTGACTCCCATGATCAGGGTGAGAAATACAATGATAAAGATCCGGGCCACGCGCACAGTACGTGAAATGTCCCGCTTCCGCACCTTGTCCGATTCATGCTTGACCGCATTCTCCTCCCGCACCATGGCGCTGTAGGAGAACAGGTTGTCCAGCATGCCGTCCAGCTGCAGACCGGACTCCTTGATCTTATCCATGCTTTCCTGGATATCCACACTGTTTTCCAGATGCTCGGAGCCGCTCAGCTTCACGATACGTTTCAGGGGCTCCCGAAGCTCCTGGGACATATTTGTCAGGAATTCATCCTTGGTTTCCAGCGCCTCCTCGGCCTTGGACCGGTTCAGAGCCGCAAAGATATAGAGGGTGATGATCAGGATCAGCATCCCCACCAGGATCAGGGCGCGGACAATGATCTCCCGGGAGGTCTCCCAGTACAGCGTCCGCTGATTTGCGGCAAGGATCAGGTACCACCCGTTATTGGTCTTGGTACTGAACACCGTCACTTCATCCTCGCCCACCAGTTCATTAAAATGTTCCTGCGTGCCTTCATCGATCACGCGGTCCACCACATAATTAAACTCCGGAAGGCTGGTATCCACATAGGATCCCACATAGGACATATCCGAATAGCCGATGATCATCCCGTCTCCGGTAACGATCAGGGCCTTGTAATCCTCCTGCTGGCCCACCATCTTATCGATGGACTTCTGGATATCCCCCAGCGTAAAGTCCATGCTCACCACCGTCTCTCCGTCACTGAGGACCTTGGACATGGTGAAGCAGATTTCCTGGGTCATCTGGTCGATATACGGCTCCGTGATATAGATGGTTCCCTTGGCATCCACGGCCCCCTGGTACCAGGAGCGTTCCGTGGCATGGTAGTTTGCGGGCATGTCAAAGTCGGGGATATAGACAAAGCTCGGCGATGCAACATAACAGTTAAATGTAACGTTGTTGGACCGTACTGCCTGCTCCTCTTTGATCTCGTCAATGTATGCGCAGAGTTCAGAGTCACTGATGCCCCCGCGGCACATTTCCTCCACGTCATCCGCAAACTGATTCAGCGCATTCTGATCTGCTGTTAGTGATTCCTGGAATTCTGCACGAATGGTGTCCAGACGAAGGATGGAGTTATCCTCCACCTTCTTTGTAAGAGTTGACATACTGGATACCGAACTCATCACGATCACCGCGATGAAAACCGCCGCGATGACAAAGATCATGATCCAGTCTGTTATTTTGATGTGTCTACGCTTCTTTTTCATACCTGTTTTTTTGTACCCTTTACCGTACTATGGCCGTACCTTTTCGTCCCCACGATGCTTCCGGCCGGCCGATCTCATGGTCAGTTGATCTCATGATTTCCGGAAGCCTTCAGCCGCGCCATTGCCCGACGCAGCGTTGCCTCTGCTGAATAGTACTCCTGCATGCTGCGCTTCTGCAGCATGATCTCCTTTGCTTCCTCGGCCCTGGCTCTTGCGCGTTCCGTGTCGATCTCCTCCGGCCGCTCTGCCGTGTTCACCAGCACCAGCACATCGCCGTCCTCGATCCGGATCATCCCTTCGGAAACCGATGCCGTCTTCATCTCTTCTCCCGGGATGCGGTACTTCATGATACCGGGAACGATGGCGATCACCAGATTCCTGTGATGTGCCAGAACGCCATATTCCCCGTCACTGGTGGGAATGATCAGCGACTCCAGATCTCCCTCATAGAAGGGACTGTCCGCTTCATATATTCTTGCACTGAATACACTATGTGCCATATTTCCCTTCCTTTCATGTTTACAGCGTCTCCGCCTTCTTCAGCGCGTCGTCTACAGTACCCACGTTATAGAAGGCTGCCTCCGGCAGATCGTCATAAGCCCCGGACAGCAGCTCGGAGAAGCCACGGATGGTCTCCGAAAGCGGAACGAACACGCCGGGGTTTCCTGTAAACTTCTCTGCCACAAACATGGGCTGTGACAGGAAACGAATGATCTTTCTTGCCCGGTTCACCACCTTTTTATCCTGATCGGACAGCTCATCCATACCCAGAATAGCGATGATATCCTGCAGCTCATTGTACTTCTGCAGGTACTCCTGAACCGTACGCGCCACGCGGTAATGCTCCTCTCCCACCACGTCAGCCTCCAGAATTCTGGATGTGGAATCCAGCGGATCCACCGCCGGATAGATACCCTGCTCAGCGATACGACGACTGAGCACCGTGGTTGCATCCAGATGGGAAAATGTAGTCGCCGGCGCGGGGTCTGTCAGATCGTCCGCCGGGACATAAACCGCCTGTACCGAGGTTACGGAACCGCTGCCGGTGGAGGTGATCCGCTCCTGCAGCTCGCCCATTTCCGCTGCCAGTGTCGGCTGATAACCTACCGCCGAGGGCATACGTCCCAGCAGGGTGGAAACCTCAGAACCCGCCTGTACAAAACGGAAGATATTATCAATAAAGAGCAGCACATCCCGGTTCTCCATATCCCGGAAATATTCCGCCATCGTCAGTCCTGTCAGGGCCACCCGCATACGGACGCCCGGCGACTCATTCATCTGACCGAAGACCATGGCGGTCTTGTCGATGGTTCCGCTCTCCTTCATTTCATTCCAGAGGTCATTTCCTTCACGGCTTCGCTCTCCCACACCGGTAAAGATGGAATAGCCGCCGTGCTCCATGGCCACATTGTGGATCAGCTCCTGGATCAGCACGGTCTTTCCAACACCCGCACCGCCGAAGAGTCCGATCTTACCGCCCTTTGCATAGGGCTCCAGCAGATCCACCACCTTGATCCCGGTCTCCAGGATCTCGACTGCTGTCTTCTGCTCATCAAAGGCCGGAGCCTTCCTGTGGATGGGCCAGCGCTCTGCCTTCTTGGGTATGGGCTTTCCTCCGTCGATGGGCTGTCCCAGAACGTTAAACATACGTCCAATGGTCACATCCCCCACGGGAACCATGATGCCGGTTCCTTTGCCGATGACCTCCATATCCCGCGCCAGACCTTCACTCTGGGAGAGGATGATACAGCGCACCTGGGAGTCTCCCAGCAGCTGTGCCACCTCCATATATCGAACCTCATCATTGACTTTTACTGACAGGGCTTCCCTCAGTCTCGGAAGCTGTCCCTCCGGAAAAAGGCAGTCCACCACGGGACCGGATACCTGAATGATCTTCCCCTTTATCATTTTCCGCCTGTCTCCTTTCCACTCTTTTGCGCTTTCTGCTTCTCACGCTTCTTCCGCTGTGCTCTGGCTCCTCCCGCCACCTCCGTGATCTCCTGGGTGATAGCCTCCTGCCGCACACGGTTATACTCCACGGACAGATTATTCAACAACTCTTCCGCATTATCATTCGCCGCCTTCATGGCAGTCATCCGGGCATTCTGTTCACTACAGAAGCTTTCCACCAGCGCGCCAAAGATATAGCCTGCGATGTAGCTGGGAACGATGTTCTCAAGGGCAGCCGTTACATTTGGCACAAACTCGTATTCCTTCCGGAATTCCCCCGGCTGAACCTCTTCCATCTTGCCGAACTGTCCCCGTTCAAAGGGAAGCAGCTGATCCTTCCGGGCCACCGCAAGTCCGCCCCGTTCCATATGACTGTAAATGATCCGGATCTCGTCTGCCTGCCCGGTATTATAAAGGTTCAGCAGAACATTACTGATCTCTCTTGCCCTTCGGAAGGTGGGGTTCTGGGCTGTATAAAGGAAGGAGCGTTCGATGGGGATGTTCCGCCGCACGAAATACTGCCGTCCGTACTCACCCACCACATAAAGCATGGTATTCTTATGCTTCTTCAGCTCAGCCTCCGCCGCCTTGAGGATGTTGTGATTATAGGCACCCGCAAGGCCCTTGTCCGCGGTGACCACCAGATAGGCATAGGACTCCGCCGACTTCCGTCCCGTCTCCGGGTAGAAGTAATGGCTGTTCACGTCGTTCCGCCGCTGGAAGATCCGCTTCATCTCCGACTCCTGCAGCTGAAAATAGGGCAGGGCCTTATCCAGATCCGCACGGGCCTTGGTCAGCTTCGTGGAAGCAATGAGATACATGGCATTCGTGATCTTCTGCGTATTCCGAACGCTTTCTATTCTGTTTTTGATCTCTTTTGTGTTTGCCATAGCCTGCCTCAGATTCTATGTTTGCTTCCGCCGCTTCGCTCTATGCGTCATTCCTCCGCATCCTGCGCTGCTTCGTTCTCATCTCCGGTTTTTCCCAAATACCGGTCAGCGAATTCCTTCGCCACGCGGATGATCTCTTCCTTGTTGTCGTCTGTCAGATTACCGGAAGCCTCGATCTCGTCACAGATCACCTCCTGGGTGGTCCGGAAATGTTCCAGCAGCTTTGTACGAAAATCCGTCAGCTGGTCCACCGGGATATCCTCCATGGCATGACCCGTTGCCGCCACCAGGATGATCACCTGCTCATACGACCGGAAGGGATGATTCTGCGGCTGCCGAAGCAGCTGCATCAGTCCCTGACCGTATTGCAGCTGACGCTTGGTGGTCTCATCCAGGTCACTGGAGAACTGGGTGAACACTTCCATTTCCCTGTACTGCGCCAGATCCAGACGGATGCCGCCTGCAGCCTTCTTCATGGCCTTGGTCTGTGCCGCGCCGCCCACACGGGAAACGGAAAGACCTACATTTACGGCGGGTCTCTGTCCTGCGAAGAACAGGCTGCTCTCCAGGAAGATCTGCCCGTCGGTGATGGATATGATATTCGTGGGGATGTATGCAGACACGTCCCCCGCCTGTGTTTCTACGATGGGCAGTGCAGTCATGGATCCGCCGCCCTTCTTTGCAGATAGGTGCGCCGACCGCTCCAGCAGTCTGGAGTGCAGGTAGAACACATCTCCCGGATATGCCTCACGTCCCGGTGAACGATCCATCAGAAGCGAGAGTTCACGGTATGCCACTGCATGCTTGGACAGATCATCATAGACGATGAGCACGTCCCTTCCTTTCTGCATGAAATACTCGCCCAGCGCAGTTCCTGCATAGGGCGCGATATACTGAAGAGGCGTGGGGTCGCTGGCGGTTGCCGCAACCACGATGGTGTGTTCCATGGCCTCATGCTTTCTGAGTGTTCCCACCAAATGCGCCACGCTGCTGGCCTTCTGACCGATGGCTACATAGATGCAGACCACATCATTTCCCTTTTGATTCAGGATGGTATCCAGGGCGATGGATGTCTTGCCCGTCTGACGGTCTCCAATGATCAGCTCACGCTGTCCCCGTCCGATGGGGAACATGGAGTCGATGGAAAGAAGCCCTGTATTCATGGGCTCCGAAACCGGCTGGCGGTCAATGATCCCGGGGGCCGGACTTTCGATTTCCCGATAATCCGTTGCCCGGATCTCTCCATTTCCGTCAATGGGGGCTCCCAGTGCATCCACAATGCGGCCCAGATAGTCCTCACTGACCGGGATACCGGCCGTCTTCTTGGTCCGCCTTACAATACTTCCTTCACTGATCTCTTCGTCATCACCGAAGAGGATGATACCGATCTCTCCCTGACGGAGGTCCTGTACCATGCCGCGCTCTCCGGACTCAAACAGTACGATCTCGCCGTAAACCACTGATTCCAGTCCTGTGGCGATTACGATCCCGTCACCTACGCTGCGGACACGGCCTTCCTCCACGGGAATAGCCTCCAGTGTCCAGCTGTCCAGAGACGACTTAATGAGGGAGATCAGGTTCTTGGTCTGGTTCTTCCTTCCCAGCTTCATACGGTTGATCTCTTCAACCTTATCCTTCAGCTGCTGAACCCGGCCCTCCGGTGTCCAGTTATAAACCTCTCCCTCAATGCACAGACGGAAACCGGACTTCAGGCTTTCATCCTTCACCCATTCCAGTTCCACCGTCTGTCCGTATTTTTTTTCCAGAAACCGCTCAAACCGCTTCCGCTGCTCATCATTTGGAGCCTCAGCGGAATACAGCTGTGCCTTCTTAGGATTCATCATCCGGCACACTCCTTTCCGCTGCATCTAAGAACGCATCGTAGGTCGTGGATACATCCTCTGACAGAAGGATCTTCTCCGCAGCCTCTTCCACCATTTCGGTGATCTCTTTTCTTGCTCCGTCCACGATCTGCTGACGCATGGCCTTAGCCTCGTCCTTGGCATCCTCAACGATCTTTCTGGCCTGATCTTCGGCATCCTTCTCCCGGGCACGGCGCATTTGCTCAAGCTCTTCGGCAGCAGCCTTCTTCTTTCCGGCGATCTCCTTATCAGCTTCAGCCAGCTTATTGTCGTATTCCTTCTTTGCCTGCTGAGCATGCTCCAGCATCTCATCTGCAGACTTCTGCATGTCCATATAATGCTGTTCTCTCTTCTTCATGAAGTTCTTCACAGGCTTATACAGTAGGAAGTACAGACCCGCAAAGAGCAATGTGAAATTCAGGAGATGCAGCAGAATCTGCTGTATATCAATATTTAAAGGCATTAAAGTCATCTTTCTCTCCTTTATCCTGATATGTCCAATGTCAATCTTCATCCCGACGCATCGCTTCGACATTCTTACGCACGTCGGCGCGTCTCTTTAACATTCCCATAAGGGATGCTACATGACGAAAATAATCAAGATGGCTACGATCAGAGCGTAAATGATGGCGGTCTCGATGAACACCAGACCAAGCATCAATGTTGTACGGATCTTACCCTCTGCCTCCGGCTGACGGGAAATACCCTCTGCAGACTTGGCGATGGCAAGTCCCATACCGATAGCACCGGCTGCTGCTGCAAGTCCGACTGCCAGTGCTGCCGCCCATGCCTTGGAGCCTGTGGTCTCTTCTTCTGAAGAGGAAACCACCATTGTACCACTTTCACCCTCGATGGTTGTAGTAACGGCCGTTGACTTTTCTCCTACCTCAAGTGTCTTTCCGGCAGTCACACTCTTATCTTCAACAACGGATGTCACAGCTATCTGCTCCGCATCCTTTGATGACTTCTTCTCCTTTGCCTGCGCACCGATGCCCAGGATCATCGTGGTAAACAGCACCAGGATCACACATCCCAGAATGATCGGTAATTTCTTGGTAATCTGAAGTTTCATTTTTTCTTCCTCCATCCTATTGATTTTTATTTAACCCTTATTATTCTTTAATTGTCTTTTCAATCTGCGCACTTGCTTTGCTCTACTCGCACACCTCTCCGTAGAACACCGACGTCAGCATGGTAAGGACGTAGGTCTGGATCAGTGCATGCAGCAAAGTGAACAGGATTCCTACCACCACCGGAAGCACAAAGCTCAGGCTTATGAAGTAGTACACCAGCTCCGTGACCAGCGCTCCGGATAGAAGCGCACCGAAAAGTCGGAAGCTCATGGAAATGGGAAGCGAGAAGTCCTTCAAGGTCTTTCCCACACCCTTCAGCCGGTTCCCCGCGATACCTCCGGAAAGGATCACCAGGTAGGACAAACATCCCATCATGATGGCACCGTTGATGTCCGCCAGAGGCGCCGGCAGCGATACGGAATGTCCTTCCGTTGTAACAGCCTGAACTCCGAACAGCTCGAAGCATGTCCCTACGAATATATAGGTGCCCGCAGCGAAAAGATATGCCCCCAGGAACTTGTTCCTGTGAGGACTGTTGCCCTTTGCAAGCCTGTCAAAGAAACCAACCCATTCCTCGATCAGCATCTGGAACTTTCCGGGCATCATCTTAAATCGCGGGATCGCAAAGATGCGAATAAACAAGGCCAGGAGCAATAATATGCCCGTAACCGTGAAGCCGGAAATCACCGCTGGGTTCACTTCAATGACCCCAAAGAGCGATATCTTGTTCGTCTCATGCAGCACCGCATCCCGCATGGCTTCCTGTATGGTTTCATGCTTCTCATATTTTCCCTGAAGCAGAATCGCCCCGAGCAGGAACACAGCGATCCAAACGCCGAAAAAAACGAACATGAGTATTTTTTTCTTTTTACTCATGCCAAGCCTCCTTTCTATGTGGCTGTAAAACCACATAATAAACCAACTTTCATTTTAATCTTCCACGCATGGAAAGTCAAATAAAAGCAAGTCCAAAATGCACTTCCTACAGGTAAAGAAATCGGCCGGTGATATCAGCGAACTGATACCACCGACCGTCCTTGGTCGTAATTCTTTCATGGGTTACCTAATGTCACTGAGCGTTGCTGCGGACCAGCTTACTTCTTCACCACATACCCATTTTTATCAAACTTATACTTCTTTCCATTGATGGTCAGCGTGCGGTTCTTTGCGTACCAGCCGGAGGTGTCCACAAACCGCGTGCCCTTCTTGGTCTTCTTCCAGCTTCCCTTATATTTCCGGGTCTGCAGGCCGTTCTTGCCGAACCATTTTCCGTTGATCCACTCGCTGCTGGCCATGCAGCCGTTGGCCTTGAAGTAATAACGCTTGCCGTTGATGGTTGCCCACCGCTTCTTCAGGTAAGTGCCCCTGCTGTCCACATAGCGCTTGCCATTCTTGGTGGTCTTCCACTGGAACTTGTAAGCGTAGGTCTGGGTGCCGGCTCCGTTGAACTTCTTGCCGTTGATAAATTCATTCTCGGCTCTGCAGCCGCTCACCTTGAAGTAGTAGCGCTTGCCGTCGATGGTCGCCCACTGCTTCTTCAGTACATTTTTCTTGCTGTCCACGTACTGCTTGCCGCTCTTGGTGGTCTTCCAGCTAGCCTTATAAGGATGAGCCGTGCTGCGGAATCCGTTCTTTCCATAGTAGATACCGTTCACCCACTCATCGCTGTAGGCCTTCAGGCCGTAGGGAGTCACCGTATCCATCTTAACGCTTGCGAAGACGTAGCCGCCCTCCTCCACGGGGTTCATGCCCATGACGTAGCATACGCCGTTCCATGAGGCGGTAACGAGATTCTGGGTTGCGCGCTGGGACACTCCACGGGGTTCATGCCCATGACGTAGCATACGCCGTTCCATGAGGCGGTAACGAGATTCTGGGTTGCGCGCTGGGACAGGATCTGCTTCTGCTTTGTTGCTTTCTTCCCGTCGTAGGACAGGAGGTAATTATCGGTCACAACTTTGCCGGTGCTGTCCCGGGTGACCGGTCCGAACAGGAGGATGCCGTTCTTAGTGGCGATACCGTCGTTGCTGACGAAGGCTTTCTTGTCGAGCTTGCCATCCACCTCATCGGATTCCAATGAGACAAATGTATCGCCCTTCGGTTTCAGTGTCATGAAGTTTACACAACCTGCCTGATCCTCGCCGGACACCACGTAGACGGTTCCGTCCTCTGCTGAGATCAGTATGGGCCGCTTCTCGCTGATGGCTATGTCGTCATCTTCCAGTTCTGTGATCTTCATGGTTTTGGGATCCAGACGCCGGATAGTGCTGATGGACTCTTCTGACTTCGGATCCCCGTAACTGGCTTCGGTTCCGCCGATCAGGAAGATGCCGTAGCCGTTATTGATCATCCGAACCTTCCGCTGATAGCTATACGTGCTGATCACCTTCCATGTCAGCTTCTTCGTCGATATATCATAGGTTCCGATAACTGTTTTGTCCTGCAGCTCGTCATTGCCGGTAATCAGGATCTTTCCGTTCCATGCTGCGATGCCGTCGGTTACTGTATAGTCCTTGCTTGTGGTAAGGACATCCCATTTCTTCTTCGAGATCTGGTAGCGGTATACGGAGGTTCCGCCGTTTGGTCCTGCAACGAAGGCATACAGGGAGCCGTCCATGGCGATCATGGACTTCACTCCGCCCTTGTAGAAGGCTTCGTATTTTGCCTTGGCTTCGTCGCTGACGGTGTACCCTCCATCAGCTGTAGCCGTGCTGCCCGGAAGGGGAAGGCGGGGATAGAGATTCGCTGCCTTGCCTACCATAAATGTGCCGTGGCCAGCGCCTTTAGATGATGTGACTTCGATCACATTTTCGCCTGCGGTATAGTTCTTCGGCAGTTCTGCCGTGATCTTCTCATCGGACCAGCTTTTTACCGTGCATGCTTTTCCACCCAGGGTGATGCTTCCGGCGGATGCTCCGAAGAAGTATCCTTCTACCGTAAGGGTCTGTCCGTTCACACTTACCTTCTGGGGCACCGGTACGGTGTCGCCGGCCAGGGCCTTGTCCATGCGGAATACACCGCCGGCGATACATTTGCCCTTCAGGTCATCTGTCCACATCACACTTCCGGTAACTCTGGCTGCCAGCTTCGCTGCCGAATCATTCGGGAAGGCCGCTGCCAGGACCGCTATGGATCCGGTGACCATGGGAGCTGCCATGGATGTTCCGTTCCACGACTCATAATTTTCAAGAGTGGAGCAGAGCCTGAGATTCCTCAGGTCGAGCTCATAGTACTGGGTGGTGGGATCATCCGGAGCCATCACGTAGAATTCAAGGCGAATACGTACATTTTTCTTTTCAAATACATCTGCATCCGAGAAATAACGGAAGGAGCCAAGATTCACGCCCGGCTTCAGTTTGATGCTGCTGGAATCGATCTTCACTTCGTCATCCTCGGTGATTTCATAGACGTTATAATCCAGCTCATAATCCTTGTCGGCATACACTTCAAATGCGCCGCCTTTGCAGTCCGTTACGTCACTTAGAACCTTTGTCTGAACGGTGATGCTGCCCGTGCGATCCTTTGATGCGATATGGAGGACATTCTTCTCGTCACCGGCGGTCTTAATGGAGAGATTCACCGTTTCTCCGTTCAGACCGAAGATCGGATCTTCCACCTCTGTTGCGTCGGAGTAGTCACACTGGGCCGGAGTTCCGCCCATCTCGTACACCGGTGTGTTCTTCAGGGGCCGGCCGGTCTGCATACGAACCGTGGACATGATGTTCTCACCGGGGGCGAAGACATGCACGTCTCTGGAACTGTAGTTACTGAAGGATGCTTTCTTGCCTTCGATGGTGCTTGCGCCGATCACCAGGGCATTCGGTGCCTGACCGGTGAAGGCGGATGTATTGTTCGTCAGGGCCAGGTCCAGATTGTCATTTCCTGCGGAATATACGCAGACGATGCCAAGCTTGCCTGCTTCCTGTACCAGGACCGTGTTTGTCAGTGTCATCATGAAACGGCTGTAGGAGTTATTTGTAGCTACCACATTTACGCCGGCCTTCTTTGCTTCCAACACGTACTGGAAACCACGAACGATGGCGTCCTCCGGGTAGTTGCCTTCCTCGTTGGCTACCTTGACAGCCATGAGGCGGGCGCCGCAGGCAACGCCGCTGGTGCCGGTCTTGTTCCATGCTGCCACCATGATGCCGGCGCAGTGTGTGCCGTGGCCGAACTGGTCCATGGGATCCTTGGTGTCATAGATATCGCCGCCGTAGGATTTGTAGGCGGAGTTGTAGCCGTACCTGCCGCCGCCCATGGCCTTCAGCGTCGGATAATTCAGACCGTCAGTCCACATCACGTCCTTCAGGTCTTCGTGTGTGTAGTCCACGCCGCTGTCGATGATGGCCAGAACCTGCTGGGAGGTATCCACTTGCGGTGTCGGAGTGTCTTCGATGTAGGTATCCCAGCCGTCTTCGCCGATGCCATAGCCTCCCTGGTTACCCCACTGGTACTCGGTGTAATCCCCGGACTCGGTGGCAGATGCCACGTAGTTGGGCTCCGCGTAAAGCACATCATCCCGGGCCCGGAGCTCAGCCAGAAGCTCATCCGTGGTAAGAGTGTCCGAGTGGATCTGCTGCGTTGCTGTCGTCGCCGGCTTCTGCTGCGTTGCTGTCGTCGCCGGCTTCTGCTGCGTTGCTGTCGTCGCCGGCTTCTGCTGCGTTGCTGTCGTCGCCGGCTTCTGCTGCGTCACCAGCTTTGACACTGTCGATTGCCTCGCCGGCCACCTCTTCCGCACCGGTCGTTTCAATCGCATCCACTACCGTGTCCGCATCCTCGATGGCGATCAATGCTTCCGCATCATCAATACTGCTTTCCTTTTCCAGGGAAGCTTCCATCTCCTGCTTCACCTGCTTCTCCGGCTTAGAAGCCGGAACATCTCCGGTCTTAAAACATACGATGGCTTCACCAGGCACATACGCCGGCTCCTGCGCATCGTTAGACGCATCCGCTACTGTTGCTGCCACTGAAGCAGATTGTGCCGCCACTGTGGCGGATGATGCATCCGGTTTGGTGGCTGCCTCCACAGACCCAACCATAACATTTGGAAGCAGCAAGCCCACAACCAAAAGTCCGGATAAAAACTTCCTGAATTTTCTCATCTTTAACCCCCTCTCCGAAGTTTGAATCGTCGTTGCAAGTTATGAATCAATTATACCAAGATGAGGTGGTATTTACAATCATGTGAAGGGGTTTATGATCCTTTCCCATCCAATAATTTCAACGCTTCTACCACATAAGCAAAGGCCAACGGGTCAAGGTTTCTTATTTTCCCGAGTTTGGAATATTTTGAATTCGAGATGTTTATATCATGATACGATGCCGGATCATCAATGGCCCGTATTTCTGTATTTCTAAGAACGCAGGCGGCAGCATACATCACTTTGCTTGCCCTGAGGACGGCTAACTGGGCGTTAAATTCATCGTTAAAAATATGCGTCGAAATCTTATTAATGCCGCTAAGAAGGAGTGGATAATCTTTGCCTATCAAGCCTCTGCCAGCGACACATGCGGCAGCATCTATAGTATCCATCAATGCATCCTCAGCTGTTATCGCGTTGCCTCTGTAGGATATTTCCGCTGCAACTGTTTTCATATATGAATCTCGAACATCCTGAAAATTTTCCGCAACATCGAACAGACATGAAACATCATAAAGTTGTTTAATTATCTCAAGTTCCTTATCAATTCCAAAAGGAATTCCTGTTGTATGGGGCGCAAATGCTGTAAGTTTATCTCCCATGATGCAATCTACTGATGGCATCGTAACATTTATGTAAGGTTCCTCTTTTATAACAAGCATGTTGTCAATCGGCTTGCTCACAAGTCTGGAATAAGTATTTTCCTCATAAAGCACATCAAGCAGAACATAAAAATCACTCCCGAATGCCGGAGAATCATAAACAAACCGATAATGTCGTTTTTCTATATTATCCCTTCCTTTT
>CADAXW010000048.1 GCA_902792005.1 uncultured Lachnospiraceae bacterium | reverse complement strand
TGGATCAGCACCGCTGCTGCGGAGGGGCTGGCCATGGCGTAGGCCTCATCGATAAAGAGAACTCCACCCTTTGCAGCTTGTAACGCCTCACTAATGGCGATCTCCGCGCCTAGCCCGCACAGGCTCATACCGCCCCGCTCTTCGAAGGCACCACTCTTCAGGATACCCTTCTCCTTTGCGATCTTGGCAAAGAGCTTGGCGACTGTGGTTTTTGCAGTGCCGGGATCTCCTGCAAAGATCATGTGCATGCTGCCATGCTCATACCTGCGGCCGCGATATTTCTTTCGCTCCGTTTCCACGGAATTCTCAATCAAGATGCGGTCGATCTGCTCCTTGACGGACTTAAGACCGATCATTTTCTGCAGTTTCTCATAGGGAGGATCCTCCTCCTCGTTGCGGTCCAGAAGGAACTCGTCCTCTGTCCTGTACTTGCAGGATGCAAAAGCATATTTGCTAAGGCACCAGGGCCCGAACTTCTCAAAGAGCTCCAGCACGTCCGACTGAGAAAATGTATCCTCGCGGTACTGCGCCATATACTCCTTGGCCTTATTTGCATACTTGGAGTACTCGGAATGACGGATCAGCTCCTTCAGATACTTCTCCGCCTCCGCCCGGTCACCGGAGCCCTCCCGCATCGAAACGGGGATCAGATACTTCTTCAGGTTCGGAAGAAGCATGTAGGAAAAGCCCGGACGATCCAGGGTATAAAGGAAAAAGAAGAGGCAGTGCTGGCGATGACGCCGCACCAGCTTCTCAAGGAACCTGCACACCTTTCCGTAATCCACGGGATCCTCGCCGAACCGCTCAGTGAGATCAATGGCAACCACGCCGCCATGATTGTTTTCGGCGATCTGCTCGATCATGGACATGGACTCATCACCCATCTTCGGCTTGAGATCGCTGATGATCTCCATCCGGCCGCTGGTGATGCGGTTTGCCCGGAACAGCTTTTTCGCCAGCGTCTCCGCCATGTCCAGCTTTGCTTCATCCGTTTCACCGGAAATGAAATAGTGGACTACATTTCCGGAAATGTCCGGATCCGCCGTTCCACTCTCAATATTTTTCAGCTCCTTCAGAAACGAAGGGTGACGCAGATACTGCTTCTTTTCGTCATCCGTGGAGACGATCCTCTCCTCAAATGTGAAGCGGTCCTTCCAATCGTAGTCCCGATTCTGATAATCGTAGAGCCAAAGCCTTGCCGTATCATAGCACCGGCTCCAAACCTTCAGATAGGTATGCCGTCTCGCTTCCAGAGTGCAGTCCAGAAACTGATACATAGTGACCTCCACCGGCTCCATCATCACACGCCCCAGACCAAAGGACTTCGTGAGCATCTCCGTAAGATAACTGTATACGGAATCAAAGGAGCACTGAGTTTCGTCGAAGGAGAACACCGCCGGAAGCCGGGCCGCCTCATCCTCCCGATAAATAATGAAGGATATATCGTTCTTCAGATTTTGATACATATATGCGTTCACTGCAGCGATGGGAGACTCGTAATCAAAGTCCTTCCATCTGAGACCGCTTGCCGAACCACTTTTGATACGTTCGGAACTTCCACTTAATACGAGTTCATAATATCTCATAATCCATCCTTTCCTGCCCCACCAGCCGGCGCGCCGGGGCATGTCTCTCTGATTTCAACTGTTTACTTACACCTATATATGGGTGGTGGTTCGCATTTTATGAAAATGTAGCGCGCACTCCCCCCGCGCCGCACGCATCCACCACTCGCACTGCATGCCCCCCGTCCGCACCGCATGTCTCCACACAAACAGGCCGTCTCGCTGCTGTCACACAACGAAACGGCCTGTATTTCCGATCTGGCATATTCTGTTTTCGATTGACGCCCCCGTTTTTTCTCTGCCCGGCTCAGAACGGATAACCCGCACCCTTCCCCGTTTCAGAAGGAAGGAAATAGTGGTCAACGATACATTTGTCTGAGGTGCTCATCAGAACAAGGGAGAAGCATCCGTTCACCTTCACCTGCCCGTCCGTCAGTGCCTTCCGCACCACCTCATATCTCTCACGCTTTGTAAAGACGAAGGTCACCTTCAGATTCTTCAGAGTTTCCGGTTCCCAGTGATCCTTCAGGAAGAAGGGTCCGATCTGCTTCATCACACCTTTGAGGAGTCCCGTCTGCTCTGCCGCATCCTTCGCACCGTTCTTGTCCTTCGCACTGCTCGCCTCCTGCACATCCTGAGTTTCGCCCATGTCCGGCACCAGCATCCAGAATGGCGGATCAACCCTGTGCATGTGCAGGACGATACTTTCTTCGGCCAAAGTCTCAAGCCCCAGCCCAAACCGGCTTGCCGGAAAGAATTCTTCATTCTGCAGAGGAAGTGCCGGCATGAACATCGGTATCAGGTCATGCTGATATAATTCGTCATGAACAATGGAACGGATCAGGGGAAGCATATTCGAAGCTCCCTGCCGGGAAACGACTTTATTCTCTTTGGGACGTCTGACCGCTCGGAGCACCAGCATTCCATTTGCCTGCATCAGATCATCCATATTCAGGCAATGCTCCGCTGCGTTGTCCACGATCTTTCGGATCAGTTCCTCCGAAAGCGGTCTCTGAATACTCTTTCTGAGGATCCTGGAGAAGGTTGCCGGACTGCTGTCACATGCTTCGGCATACTCTGCCATGGAACGTCCCTCGCCCTTTCCCTTTAAAAGCAGTTCACTGAGCTTCTCCTTATCCGGAAGGCGGGATCTGTTATACCTGAGCTTCTGGACCAGAGCCTCCGCCCGTTCCTCTCCCAGATACAGATACTCCAGGAATGCCGAGTGACGATTCATCCGATTAAGATCCATCTCCGGCACGATCTCTATTTGTTTCTCTTCAAATAAATGCGCCGCCACATTCATGATCTTTTTAGTACCCGCCAGCACTTCCCGTGATATATCGAAGTCCGGTCCCTCCTCGCTTCTTGGGCTCCCTTCAAAATATCCCTCAATAAAATAGAGATAGGTAATGCGCGGAAACACGATCATATCAGCATCCTGAAAATCATTCTCAAAAAATATATTTACGGTAGATTCATAATCCTCCGTATGCATTGCGCAACATTGGAAATAGAGGTCCATGGCATATTTCCAATCAATCTTCTTTACGTTCCGGGCCTTTGCGAGTTTCTTTCCGGAACCGTCTCCGGACTCGCTACCCGGGAAAACCTTTGCCACCGGATACTCCAGCATTTCAAGTGCCTCATGATAAAGCTCCGAAATCTGACCCTCGGTAAACTCCATATGGTAATCCTGTGACAGCATATCCGCCGCCATGGAGTTCAATCTTCCGTCCCAGCCGTCCAGGTCACTCAGGGCGTACATCGCATCCTGATGAAACTGAGGCAGATACTCATACCTGCTTTCCAGTATGTCTGCCAGTTGATCCTCCAGTTCCCGATTCATCTCCTTCAGCTCTATATCTTTTTTCATTATCTTTCCCATATATGATTCCTTTCCAGCTTCCCGGGGAAGCCTGTGCAGTTCTATGTTCCTGCACTATAAATGGGCGGTATATTTCATAACTGAAATTGTCCTGTCACATTCCATCCCATCCGAACACATCGAAATCATCATCCACCGGGTTCGAAACTGCTTCATCAAAAGGTGACTCGCTTCTTTCCCCGTCCTGCCCGGGCAGGATCTCCTCACATACTACTCTCTTCTTCTTTTCATCGATCCGAAGGAGGGAGATGGTATGATGCATGGTTTTGGTACCGGCCTTCTGCAGCGCTTCCCGAAGATACTGATACCGGTCCTGATCTGTGATAACCAGGGAAACCTTATATTTGAAGTGCAGCGTTTCATGATATTCCTCACCCCAGAGATCACGCAGAAAAACAGGGGCGTAAATGTGCATTATTTTCTTTACATACAGCTCCGGATCCTCGCATGCGATCTCCGGTGTTAAAAGAAACAGGCACACAGAACCGGTCACATCCTTCGTGCTGGCAACAATGAGCATGAACCGGTCTTCATAATCCGAATAGTTGAGTCCCAGGGGACTGTCCGAAAAGACTCCCTGTTTCCCTGCCATTTCTTCATTGTAGGGACTCATGGAGAAGTTCCGTCTCCACAGCTCACGGCAGACGATGGCCCGTATATCCTTGATCCTCTCCATCCTCTCTTCCGGAGTGAGTGAAGAAGCCAGTACACCTCCAAAACCTGTCCCAGCGACATATCCTGTACCTGCTCCCGTGCCCGATCCAACGCCTGCACGGTTGCCATATCCCTCGCCTGTCCCGACGCTCGATCCGGCACCTGCCCCCGGCGTAAGCTTCACGTCAATCCATCCTCCGGCCCGCATGACCTCCTCCGGATCCAGCGGAACCGCCGCATTTTCGATGATATTCATCAGAAGCTCTTTACTGAGCGGGCGTTTCAGATCATCCCACTGCATGATACGGGAGAATTTCGGCGCATTTGTGCCACAAGCTATTGCATACTCTCCCATGGTCCGGTGTTCGCCCTTCCCTTTTTTCAGGATCTCTCTCATCTTGATCAGATCCGGTTTTGTGTGTTCAGCCATATCAATACTCCTGTTTTTGTATTCCAGGTCCCCTCTCCAGGTTCCATTTTCTTCATATTGCAACAGAAATCAAATTTCATTTTTCAATTATCTGGCTATTATATTAAAACAAATTTCAATTTCAATTTCAAGTTTATGTTCGAATTTCTCTTCACAAAAAACATGTTCAAATGTGCCAAAATACGTTATAATTAGGACATCTGATACACTTTTTGATACACTTTTTGATACGCATTTCATCATGAGGTAACCGACATGAAACAAATCATCGTGCTTGGCACTGCGGATGAAACCGGAGCTGCCTTTATCAGGGAAATGGTGGGCGACACCTATCAGGTCGCTGCACTGACAAAAACAGAACAGGTCATTCAGCAGCTGGACGAAAATTCCACAGAGATCGATGCCGTGGTCATTCACAAGCCATCGGTGGTTCCTGACGTGGATACTCTTTTATCCTACGTCCATTTGAATAATTCAGTCATTTTTGCGATTCCGCTGCTGATCCTGACAGAGGAAGACTACTATGATGCGGACAAGGCCTATCTGAAGGATCCGGTTCTCGACATCATTTATATTGGCGAGTCCTCTGAAATCGTCAAGAATCGAATCCGTCTGGCAAGCCAGATCGTGAATTCCGCATCCTTCTCCGAGTTTGCCGGGATGCTGCAGGTACTCCCCTCACTCATATATCTGAAGGATGCAAAGGGCCGCTATGTCTTCTGCTCCCAGTACTGGCACCACCTGGAGCACTACAACGATCCGGACTGGACCATCGTCGGCAAGACGGATATGGAGATCCGCAAGGATATCGAAAATGCGCGACGCGCCTACGAATCGGACCTCCGTATCATTAAAAACGGCAAAGGCACCTCCTATGTGATTGAAGAAAATGAAGACGGACAGCAGGAATTCCTGCAGATCATAAAGGAGCCTCTGAAATATGAAGACGGACGTGTCCGCGGGATCATTGCGCTCATCAATAATGTGACCGAGCAGGAGCTGCTCAAGCGAAAGCTGGAGAAAATGTCCTTTACGGATGAGCTGACCGGTATGTACAACCGCGCCTACATGGACGTCTTCCGCAACACCATCACCGGCACCGACTACCCCATCAGCATTCTGTCTGCAGACTGCGACAACCTGAAGCTGGTGAATGACCGGTTCGGTCACATGGTGGGTGACGAGTACATCCGTATGGCGGTTACTCTGATGAAGACCGAGCTTCCCGAGAGCAGTGTCATCTGCCGGATGGGCGGCGACGAATTCATGGTCTTCCTTCCCCGGACGAACGAGGAAACAGCCAAGGCCTACCTGAAGAGTCTTCACGAGGCAGAGGATATGTTCCGTATCCGCAATCTGAAGCTGAGTGTTTCCTTCGGATCTGCCACCATCAACGAGCCCGGCGAAACCCTTGAGTCCGCCATCGTACGTTCCGATGCTGAAATGTATAAAAACAAACAGGAACGCAAAGCGAAAATGTGACAGCGGGCCCGGCCCGTCGCCACATTTCCTACGAGAAATATCATATCTTTATGAAGAACTGATTTGGAACTATGGGTTACACAAACCACAGGGCGCGTAGCCTTCCCGGATCAGTTCTTCTTTGTTCTTAGTTGTATACTCTTTGTTATGCTCCGCCATTTTACCAACCGCTTCGCAATCCGGTTTATGGATCTTATGGGAAGAGGTGTTGAGGATGTAGGTGAAGTCGTCAGTTTTCGCTTCATCGATTTCGGTGATCACTTCATAATCGTTCGCCGAGCACAAAAAGCAGACCTCTCCCTGAAGATCCGTCCGATAAACGGATGCACCGTTTGATTCCAGGATCTGCAGTACATTTTCCGTGGGATGTCCGTACTCGTTATCTCTTCCGACACTGATAAATGCCGCCTTGGGATGAACCGCCTTCACGAAGTCCTCTGTGCTGGAAGTGTCGCTTCCATGATGCCCGACAACATACAGGGTGCTGCTCAGGTCGTGTTTTTCTTCTGAAGTATTCTCAGTCAGATACTTTTCAACCAAATACGTCTCGGTCGCTTTTTCTGCATCCCCGGTCAAGATGGCGGAATAACCGCCCTTGCTGAGCCGGATCACCGTGGATCTGTCGTTCTCATTCTCCTCCGCTCCGGTGCAGGCATACAGCACTTCAACCTTCAGCCCGTTCAGATCATATGCATCCCCCTCGTGTGCCTTTTTCACCGTGTCTGACTGAGTGACTGCTTCCATAAACGAATGGTATATGGCAGTGTCTGCCTCATAGGAAGGGATGACCGCAGTCTTCACCGGCGTCGTCTTCAGCACCCCGATGAGTCCTGCAATATGATCCTCATCAAAATGTGACGCGAACAGATACTCCACCGCCTTCACCCCATGCTGTTTCAGATATGACACCACATAGGATGAGGAAGTTCTTCCTCCGCCATCATAAAGCAGATACTGATCGCCGGATCTTACAAGGATGCACAGGCCCTGTCCCACATCCAGCATCGTGAGTTCGAAACCGTCCGCCGAAAGGGTGGCCGGATCACTACCCTGACCCGGAAGTTCTCTCGAGCCCCCGCTCTCTTCACCGGTCGGGTTTTGCACTTCCTCAGTCGGTTCGCCTGCGGAATATGAGAACAGGAAAAAGACTGCGCCTGTCACAAGGAGCAGCACAGCGATCATGATTATGATCATTCGCAGTCTTTTCACCATATTCATATGCCTTTATTTCTCGCTGTCGTCATTCTTGTCAGCGTCCTCTTTTGTCTCTTCTTTCGTCTCGTCCTTTGTCTCGTCCTTCTTTGCTTCTGCAGCCATGTTCATCTTGTCATATTTGTGGCAAAGATCGTTAACTTCGCGACTCACGTTGCGGCTTTCCCACCACTCAGTTGCGCGTCCACCGACTGTGCTCATGGCACGGTTCACCTGAGACAGATCATCCTTACCTACAAAACGATAGGTTACTCCGAAGAAGAGGGATACGCCCATGGCGATCACCGTTACGAAGTTGAAGATGCACAGTGCCAGGATGAAAACCAGAACCGGTACCCGGAACTTCTCTATCCCGTTCTGAGAAACCACCAGCTCGTTGTCGATGGTCTTCTGGAAGATTCTTTTCAAAACATTGCATACGCTGCTTCCCAGAGGCTCTTCCGGATTGCCGCTGCATCCGGTATTCGCTCTGTTCTGACTTGAATACTGGGTACTTGTTCTTTCTGTATCCTTGCTTGTGCTGCTTGCACTTGTTTTGCTTGTATTGCTGTTGCATGCGCTTGCATTGCCTGTATTCGTGTTGCATGCGCTTGCTTTCTCTGTGGTTCCCTCGGAAGGCTTGATGTGTCCCAGTCTTTCCAGGTAAACCATTGCATCCAGCAGATCACCGCCACATGCCTTCAGCGCATCACGTGCCTCTTCAAAGGATACATTTGCGCGCTCTCTTAACTTTTCAGCCTTCTCGAATTCATTCATCTTCGTTTCCTCCTGCCCTTAGGGCTTATATAAAGTAGTTTGGGTTTGGTTTTGCTTGGGACTGTGTCGTCCTTACAGCCCATATACTACCAGACGAAAATGAATAAATCTTTTGGCGAACATTAAAGTTACATTAATTTGTTTTTTAAGGATTATTAGCTAAACTCCCAGATACTCCCTCAGCTTCTCTCCGTGGGATGCTGTGTGAATGATCCGTCCGTCGGAGCAGCTTCGCAGGAAGCGCACGGCTTCGGACCGATGCACTGCCATGACATACAGGGGTTTCTCTTTGATCTCTTCCTCCGGAAGATAGATCACCTCCCTGTGGCTTCCCACTGCTTCCATAGCCTCCTCCAGCCGGAACTGGAACAACTGACGGTCTTCGAATTTGTAGAGATAGGTCGCGGCGCTTTCACCGGTGAAAAGCTCCACGGCGCAACATTTTTCTGAATAAGCTGCGAGCCAGTAGGAGGTTTCCTCCGCCGTCCGGAAGAGTCCCTTCTCTGTGAAAAGGCCCTCCGGCCGGAGCTCGGCAATGTGTGCAGCCCTCTGTTTCTTCGTCTTTTCCATCTGCTTCACGCAGCGCTCATGAAAGGGCTGGGTGTCGTAGCCCATGCGGCCCACGGTGTAGACCTCGCCGGTGCGCATCGTGATCTGGATGAGATAGCCCTCCAGGGTGATGCTCTCGGCGTAGCAGAGCGGGATGCGAACCGCGTGACTGTCCTGGGGCAGGATGCAGACCGCATCGGTATAAAGCCGGATCCGGCCGCGGCCGGCGCTCCTCGGCAGAATGCTGTTTCCGGGGATGTCATACTCTCCTTCGCAGTCCATCAGCTTCTCTTCCTCGATGAATAAAGCCGCCTCTGTCCTATCCCCGAAGCACTGGATGATCTCCTCCCAGAAACCGTCGAAGGAGAAGCCAAGCATGGAAACCTTCACCTCCGTGCCATCCATCAGAGTGATGAACACAGCATGGTTGATGGGGCGGAGGAGGGAGAATACCGAATAATCGATGCTTCGATTCCCGAAGGTGATCCCCTCCTTTTCGATGCTGACGGTAGTATCCTCCAGACAGAAGGACTCCGATGGAATATCAATTCTTGCGGTATATTTCATGGGCGTATCTCCTTCCCTTTTTTCACAAAGCGGGGTGGCCTGCGTGACAACGGGGACAGTCCCTCTTGTCACGTTTTCCTGGGAAAACGTGACAATGGGGACTGTCCCCGTTGTCACGTTTCCCGTTGTCACGCAAGCAGGGCTGTCCTTCGTGAACGAAGGACAGCCCTTGCTTGTGTTACAGTTTTGTTCCGCATTCGCCGCAGAATTTGGTTCCCGGAGGATTCTCGAATCCGCAGCTGATACATTTATAGGATTTCTGCATGGGGGTTCCACACTCGCCGCAGAACTTGAGTCCCATGGCTACCTGTGCGCCACAGTTCGGACAACGCTGGGTTCCCAGGGGTGCGCCGCACTCGTTACAGAACTTGCCTGTGCCTGCGGGCTTGCCGCAGTTGGGGCATACGGTTGTACGATTCTCCAGCTTGCCCTGCCATACCACAGCGGTCTCGGCTGCTTCGTCGATGTTCCGGCGCATGGCTTCATTTCTGGCCTTGGCCACATAGCTTGCCTCTCTCGGTGCGCACTCGACGCAGAGGCCGTCTTCCTCGTTCCAGCAGTCCGTCTCGCATACCCAACGGTTGCAGGCGGGACATTTCCGGAAGAGGCCCTGTACTTCTGCCTGGGCAGCATCAAAGGACTGCTCCTGTTCCTTTCTCCACTGCGGAGACTGACTGGACATATTATTCCCCACCAGATTCGCGCCGCGCTCGATGGTATTTCCGATGTTGCCGCCCCAGCCGCCCATCAGGCTGCCGAGTGCACTGGAAAAGCCGCCGAAGCGCTCGGTCTTCTGCTGTTTTTCGTATGTGGTGGACTCCATGAAGGAGCTCTTAAAACCATTGCCGCAGCAATCGCAGAAATACTCAAACTGGAAGCCTGCATCTGTGGAAAGATCATTATAGTTTCTCGTAAATGCATGTAACATAGATACCCCCGATCTCACCCTTTCGGGTGAACTGTAATGCTGATGATTAACCCCAACTTCGATTATACTATAAATGTCCCAGCGTGACAACGGGGACAGTCCCCATTGTCACGTTTTCCCAGGAAAACGTGACAAGCGGGACTGTCCCCGTTGTCACGCCAGGTCAACCGGCTGGTCGTTGATAATTACATCCATGATGCTGCGTTCGTAGGTGCAGCGCTCCTTCGGTGCGTTGGTCACCGTTCCGGTGGACATGCGTGCCTTAAAGTCGGAGTTGTCCATGTAGATGGTGGTGTCAGGTGATGTCCCTCCGAATATGATGGCATCTGCGCCTGCCGATTTGTATCTGACAGCCACCGAATTGAGCTCGATGATCGATCGTCCCTCCAGACTGCCAAAGGCTGTGGAAATGTCTGTTCGTGCGCTGATATGATTGGACTGATCGTGGATATGGATCTCTGCCAGTGCTCCGGTCAGTGTACCGATGGCCGCGATCTTTGTTCCGCCGCAGTTCAGTCGGAACAGCGCATTCATCGCCTCGATCCTCATGTCTGAATACAGGCTTCCGACGCAGACACCCTCGCGGAAGGAGCAGTCCATATAGAGATCGCAGTCATGGATCAGCAGATCCTCCTTACCGTGAATGGAGCCGATGCCGACGCCCACATTTCCTGACATATAGAGGGAATATTTTCCTTTATTGATACGGATCGGTCCGCCCTGTTCCGAGCCGATGCCAACCATGATCATGCCATTGGATTCGATGGAAATCTCACCCTCCTGGTAAAACTCCAGAACACCGTGACGCCGTCCCGTGGCATTTCCGATTCCGTATACATCATTTCCATCCAGGAAGATCTTCAGGTTTCCGTCACCCTCCACCGTCAGCGAGGAACTCTCCGGCACCAGGATGCCTCCGCCCTTCAGAACATTTTCGCCCACCAGACGGAGTCTCAGATGACTGTTCTCAGCCATGCGGATGCATGGACGATGTTTCTTATTGACAAATGTGACGTTCTCCAGGGTGATCATTCCGGAATAGCCTTCCTTCACCTCGATGTGGATATCCGAGCTGATATTCGGCGTTCCCGCTACGATCAGATCCCGATAGGAGGCGCCCTTCTCTCCCACCAGAATGGTGGTCTTGCCTTCCTTGCCCAGGATATTCGTCGTGATCCTGGGAGTCTTTCCTGCGATATAAACCTGATCGTTGAGTCCGTCCAGACGTTCCCGATAAAATCTGCTGATCTCCATCTTCATATCACTGCTTACCGACGGAATGATCTCCGCCGTCGGGCGTGCCACATAGAAGCCCTGGATCAGATCCGCGCCGAGGCGGATCACCATGCGGAGCTCCTCCGAGGTTTCAACGCCCTCTGCCAGAGCGAGGATATTATTCTCATGACAGAACTCGATGATGTTTCGAACGAAATGCTGCTTCTGCCGGTTATTCTGGATCTCCGAAAGCAGGGACCTGTCGATCTTTACCACGTCCGGCATATAACGGAGAAGGTTGCTGACATTGGAATATCCTGTCCCGTAATCGTCGACCGCGATTCCGGCACCAAGCTCCTGCAGATGCGACTTCAGTTCCTCCAGCTTATCGTCCTCCAGCTCCGCCTGCTCCGTCAGCTCAACCACTACATTTCCGGCATGCTTTTTCAGAAGGCTGCCTACCTTCTCCTGATCCTCTGCCTTCAGCTTGATCCCGGGAATACTGTTGATGAAGATCCTCCGGTCTGAAAACAGATCCTTCTTCTCATCCACGATGGCCAGCACATTTAAAAATGTGGCTCTTTCCACATCCCTCAGCCGGCCAAGCCGGTTGGCGTGATGAATGATCCGCAGCGGTGATATCTTGTGCTCCGTATTGGAACGCATCAGCGCTTCGTAGGAATAGATCTCTCCATCCTCTGCTTTGACGATGGGCTGGAAGTGATACTTGAAGCGATTATCATCCAGAAGTCTTGCCACATCCATGCGTTCTTCCCGCTCCTCATCCGTGACATCATCCTCCTCCACCGTCTTCCCGCTGTATTCATCAGAAAGGCTGAACTGAGGCTCCATATCCGGCGTCATGAACAGGCTGAAATGTTTCAGCGCGATGGTGCGGCGCAGCGTTTCCAGCCCCAGAGAAACCGCATTCATCCAGAACCGGAGCACCTCATCATAGGAACGGGGAACCGTTCCATAATCAAAGGCTGCGTAGCCAAAGGTCTTATTTTCAAAGAAGATGGGAACAAAGAAATGTCCTTCCGGGCGTTCAGTCTCCTC
>CADAXW010000047.1:10614-35395 GCA_902792005.1 uncultured Lachnospiraceae bacterium | reverse complement strand
GAATTTTTCGGGGTTGTTGTGGTATTAAATTGTGAAAGAACAATATAAAAGCCGCCGCTTTCTTGCTGTTACTTGATGTCTTTCGTGCGACAGCTTTTATATATTACCATCCACCTCGGGGTATGTCAACAACTTTTTTTATTATTTTGAAACTTTTTTTTGAAGCCCCGAAAACACGGGTTTTAATGCCTGTCTGCCCACTCCTTCAGGTACGCTTCGATCCTTTGAAAACAGTCTTTATACTCATACCTTTTTTGCACGTATTTCCGACCATTTTGACCAAGTCTCCCCCGAAGCACCGGGTCGTCGTACATTTGGATCAAGGCTTCGGCCAGGGCTTCCGGATCCTGCCGCTTCACAGTCAATGCTGTATAGCCCGGGCGGGTTGCTTCCATAAGTCCCGGTACATCCGATGTGATCACCGGAACACCGGAGGCCTCTGCCTCCACGGCGGATACGCCGAAGGACTCGGAATCCAGCACAGAAGGAACCACCGCCACATCCAGACTGGCCCAGAGATCAGCCGCCTCGTCCTGCGAGAGGAAACCCGTCCATGTGACCCGTTCAGACAGGCCCAGTTCTTCAGCCAGCTTCTTATACTCCTCCTCATGGGTTCCCGTCCCCGCGATCATAAGTCTTAAGTTCACATCCGGGCGCTTCCTGCGAAATATGGCAGCTGCCCGCAGCAGAACATCGATACCGTATTTGGGCTCCAGCTTCTTTACGGTTCCGATCATGAAACGTCCGTCCACAAACTCCGGCAGCCTCTTTCTCCGCTTGGGCGTAAAGAAGGATGTATCCACGCCAAAGGGTGTGATCCGTATCTCCTTTTTTGTATAACGTCTGGTTTCCCTTGCCATGGCACGACTGGTGGAGAAAATGATCCCCGCATGGTTCAGACTGTATTTTAACAAAGCCAAATGCGCCGGACTCTTTCCGGGAAAATCATAGATGTCCGATCCCCAGACGGAAAGCACATAATCCTTCAGACCGGAAAGTGCGGCCACTGCTCCGTAGCTTGTAGCATAATGTACATTTACGATATCAGGACTGATCTCATTCACCAGCTTCCGGACCTTCCTTGACTGTCCGAGATATTTCAGCTTTGCCATATCTCCTTCACTGCCGTCCAGTCCCAGATCGATCCAGTGGATCCTGGCGCCCGGGATCTCCCCCTGGGTAAAGGAAATAACATGCACCTCATGCCCCTCGGACAAAAAGTACCTGCACCATTTCTCTATATGTGCACTGTTTGCTTCTGCAAGAAAGCAGATCCTCATAGCTTCTTCAGCTCCTTTACCACCATTTTCACTTCTTCTTCCGTCATATAGGGATGCATGGGAAGACTGAGAACACATTTACAGAGCTCCTCCGTTACCGGGCAGTCCGCCTCCTCGCTTCCTGTCCCCAGAAAAGCCTCCTGCTTATGCATTGGCTTCACGTAGTATACCATCGTAGGGATCCCAGCCGCCTTCATGGCTGCCTGTACAGCGTCTCTGTCCAGACGGGACGGGATCTGTATGGTAAACTGGGCCCAGCTGCTGAGGAAGCCTTCCCGGATGACCGGCACCGCAAAGTCCGTATCCTCCAGCTCCTTCCAGTACAGCTCTGCCACGCGGTTCACCGCAGCCACCTCTTCCTGCTCGAAGGCGTTCAGCTTCGGAAGCAGAATGGCAGCCTGTATGGTATCCAGCCGGCTGTTCATGCCCAGCCGAAGATTGTCGTACTTACTTTCCGGGCTCTTTCCGTGGACCGCAAGACTCCGCAGCATGGCCGCGGTATCGTCCTCATTCGTGAAAACGGCCCCTCCGTCTCCGTAACAGCCAAGAGGCTTAGCAGGGAAAAAGCTGGTGGTGGAGATATCGCCGAAGCTGCAGGCCTTCCTGCCCCGGATCTCTCCGCCAAAGCCCTGAGCTCCATCCTCCAGAAGAAGCAGTCCATGCTTCTCACAAATGGGACAGATCCTGTCATAGTCTGCAGGCTGTCCGAAAAGATCCACAGCGACCACCACTCTGGGACGATACTTCCCCTCCTGCTCCACTGCTTCCACAGCCTTCTCCAGCTTCTCAGGATCCATGTTAAATGTATCCGCTTCCACGTCCACGAATACCACATGGGCCCCAAGGAGCGCCGGTGCTTCTCCGCTGGAAAAAAAGGTGAAATCCGGAACAAACACTGCATCCTCCGGCCCGATCTGCCATGCCATGCAGGCAAGGGAAAGGGCATCTGTGCCGTTCGCACAGGTAATACAGTGCTTTACACCCACGTACTTCGCCAGGCGTTCCTCCAGCTCCTTCACCTCAGGACCGGATATAAAATGCGAGAAAGCGATCGTTTCTTCGATTCTCGCATCGATCGCTTCCCGTAAATGTGCATACTGTCTTTTCAGATCACGAAACTCCACGTTCTTAATCCTCCATCACACATTTCTTTATTTCACATATTTCTTTATTTTACCCATACACCATCGCTTCTGAAGGTATAGGTTTTCTTACTGATCTTCACGGTTCCGGTACTCATGGCACCGCTGGTTCCGAAATAATACCACTTATCGCCGATCTGTTTCCAGTCCGTGCACATGGCTCCGCTCTTCTCCAGGAAATACTTCTGGCTGCCCAGGCTGATCCAGCCGGTCATCATAACACCGTTCTTGTCAAAGTAATACCATTTCTTGTCCACCTCGGTCCAGCCACGTCTCATGACACCCTTTTGATCAAAATAGTACCACTTGGAATCGATCTGACGCCAGCCCACTGCCATAAAGCCGTCGGGCTGAAGATAGAAGGTCTTGTTCTCCTCCTTCTTCCAGCCGGTGACCAGCTCGCCCTTCGCTGTAAAGAAACACTTCTTCTTTCCAACCTGGGCCCAGCCCGTCCGCATCCTGCCGTCGTTGCCGAAGTAATACCACTTACCGTCGAATACGGCCCATTTTTTTCTCATTACTCCTTTTTCATCGAAATAATAAGTATCCCCGCCGATCTTCTTCCAGCCGACATACCTGACTCCGTTCGCCAGATAGTAATATTTGGTGCCGTCCTTGATCCAGCCGGTCTCGTTCACGCCGGTGGTCCGGTTAAAGAAGTACAGCTTGTTATTCAGCTTCATCCATCCGGTCTTCATGACACCGGTCTTCGGATCCAGATAATACTTCTTTCCGCCCTTGGTCAGCCAGCCATGGGCAAGAATCCCGGTATTCTTCAGGAAATAGGTCTTTCCCTTCACCTTGATCCATCCCTTGCACATAAGTCCATATTCATCAAAGTAGTACGTACTTCCATTGATCTTAGTCCAGCCCTTCGACGCCACATTTGCCTTGAAGTACATGAAGTTGGTCTCGTTCTTGTCATACCGGTCTTCCACCCAGGTGATCCAGCCGGAACGCTTGATGGCCGTAGACTTACAATCTGCCGCGGAACGCAGGAAGGCATTCCCCTTCACGCCGCAGAGCTCCTTCACAGTCACGCCGGAGCCGCCGAACTCGGCCACGATGGCCTTCTCCGAAAGAGAGGTCTCGTAGGAAACGGTTCCATACTTCTTATGCGCATAGTACATTCCCGCTGAGAAGCTCTTGTTCGCCTCCCGGGTCAGGACCTCCACGGAATTCGTGGTAACCACGTATTTTGGCTTAAAGAGGTCCAGGTGTTCCTTGGAAAAGCCGCGCTCAAAGCCATGATCCGAAGCCTTGATCAGATCGATGGCACCAAAGGACTTGTAAACTGCCTTTGCCACCTTCTGCTGCACACGAAAATGTACGTTCATATCGCCGGAGGTGAATACCTGCTGACTTCCGTAAGCAATGACCGTGGCGATGGAATTCTCATTCTCGTCCTTGCATCCGTTAATGGTGAACAGATTATACATCCGGATGGTAAGGCTTCCCCACTTAAAATTAAGATAATCATCAAAATAGTCGGAATAGCTTCCTTCGGAATAGGAAACCTCTGTTAAGCCATGCTTTTTCATGGCACTTACGACACTGCTGTAATCATTCTTTTTCTGATTATTGGTAGAAGTCTTCTTCCCAAGGCTGACGTCAACCACCGTGCCGCCCCTTTTCTTTACGGCCTGAACTGCCTGATAATGGAAGGCCTGGTTATGCCAGCAGGTAGGATCCTTGCTTCCTCCCATATCATCATTCTGGTCGTTGACATGATAATACTTCTTGGTGAAGCAGATCGTGTCCTTGTCGATCAGGGAATGGATCCCCGTCTCATCTCCAAGCATGATATCCGCGATCTCAGGGAGACCGCCGACGTGGTCCGAATGACTATGTGTTGTGATAATGAAGTCCAGATGCTTCACACCCAGCGTCTGGATCATATAGATGGCCGCATCCTTTCCGTTCCGTCCGGATCTCTGGCAGGAAAGCGCCGCCGTAGCACCTGAGGCGTATTTCCAGGGCACGGAATACAGGGTGGAATCCGAGTCCACGATGGTATCCGCATAACGGGAGCCGGTATCGATCAGGCCCCAGCGCCCCTTAGACTCCACTATGATAAAGTCTGATTGAAATGTACCGCCGGCGATATTATAAAACCACACCCGGTTTCCGGAGGATATCTCCGACTTCCCCGGTTCAATGACCGTTCCCACGTATGCCTTGGCAATCCCTGCGGTATCAAAGACATACCAGGTGCTGCCGATCTTGCGCGTCACATTTACGAGACGTGCTCCGTTTTCGATATAGTATTTGTCCCCGTTCTCTTCCGCATGCCAGCCATCGGTCTCCGGCTCCACGGGCTGCTCCGAACTGAGCTCCGTGGTATCTTCGGTGCAGATCGTCTTAACGACGCCAAGGGTATCGGATAGGAAGCGCCCATCCGATACCCTGTTGGTACTTGCATATGACGTCATACTATGTCCAAGCAGAAGGACCGTAGTTGCAGCCAATGCACCTGTAATTACTTTGATCCGTTGTCTCATAAAGCTCCCTTAAGTCCATCAGTGAACACGATACCAGATATTCATGTCCACCTTGCCGTTGATGCCGTCTACCGAACCGCTGTCGGAATACTGCCAGATCTGGTAAGGAACACCATAATCGTCGCACTGATTCCGGATCCAGTACTGTGCACACCAGTGCATGTACTCTGTCAGCTGTGTTACATCTACGTACCCGTCTACGCACCATGCCATTCCTGCATAGTAGGCAGCATTGTAGCCTGCATCTGTGACAGCCTCACACCATGCCTTGATGATATCCGTACGTGTCTGCGGGTCGATGGTTCCATGACGACCGCCGGCCATATTTTCAGAATCGATCACAACCGGAAGTGTGACATCCAGTCCCTTGATCCTGTCCAGAGTATACTTAACCTCTTCAAGCACTTCATCCACAGTGATGGCCTGTGTGAAGAAATAAACACCTACAGGAATACCTGCCTTGGTTGCAGCCTTGATATTTTCCACACCCAGACTGTCATCATAGATCTCGCCGGTCTTTCCGAAACGTCCGCCGACACGGATAAATGCAAAGTCGATGCCGTCGGATGCTACCTTCTCCCAGTCGATATCATCCTGCCATGCAGAGATATCGATACCCAGCCAGGAATCGATGTTTCCGTTCTTATCCAGATGATATCTTCTGCCGTTGATCTCCGTCCAGCTGGTATCGGAGATGGCTGTGGGATCGTAATAATCCGCATTTGTTTCTACCAGCACACCCTGTGCATTAAAGTAATATCTCTTTCCCTTGATCTTCTTGGAAACACTGTGATAGAAGGCACCGCTGGAGTGTGAATAGTAGGTATTCTCACCCACGTGGAACCATCCGCTCTTCTTCCGGATCGCGCCGCTCTTCTCGGCATAATACAGCTTCTTTCCGTAATAGAAGAAACCGTTTGCCATCATAACGCCGTTCTTATCCAGATAATAATCCTTCTTTGAAACTGTAACGATACGATCCTTTATGATCGTGCCGCTGTTACTTGCGCGGTACCATTTTCCTTCGGACTTAAACCATCCGGTGATGGCCTTCAGCACACCGCTCTTATTGGCCTTGTATGCCTTTCCGTCACATACAACGCCGTCGCTGACTACCATCTTGCCTTCGCTGTTCAGGAAGTACTGCTTCTTTGCCGAGGTCTGGATGGCATTCCGCTTCAGACCGCTTTGGCCAAGGCCGTAGTACCAGATACCATTAACCTTCTTCCATCCCTTGAAATATGCAACAAGTCCGTTCTTCTTTACATAGTATGCCTTGTCCTCATGGATCACGATCTTGCCCTTCACCAAAAGGCCGTCACTTCCCAGGTAATAGGTCTTCTTGGAAGATGACTTAACAAAACTATTGGTTCTAAATGCGCCGCCCTTATCTACCAGATACTTCTTGCCGTCAACAGTGATCCATCCCTTCTGGGTGCGGATCCGGCCGGTAGACTTCACGTAATACATCTTTCCGTCTGCCTTGACGATCTTCTTCTTTACCATGACGCCGTCAGAACCGACATAATACTTCTCATCGCCGCTCAAAACCAGCTTGTTTACACGGATCTCACCTGTTTTCTCCGCATAATACCACTTCTTATTGAACTTGAACCATGCAGCCTTGGTGGGAGTACCGCCGTCCTCTGTCAGATAATAAAGGACCTTGTTGATCTTCACCAGCTGATTCTTTAAGGGGATTGCCTCCTCACCGAAGCAGAACCACCGGTCACCTATCTTTAAGGGCTCATTATTGGCGATCAGTCCGTTGGACTTGATGTAGTACTTCTCATCCTTCCAGGTGATCCAGCCCTTGGTCTTGACCCATTCGCCCTTACCATTCACATAATAGTAATTGTTATCGTGATAAACCACTGCCTTGGTGACCATGACGCCGTCTGCACCCAGATAATACTTGTTGGTGATCCACATGGACTTGCAGAGCTTTCCGGATGCTTCCGTGAAATACCACTTGGAGCCCACCTGCATCCAGCCGGACTTGGTGGAAAGAACGCCCTTGGCATTTGCGCGGTAGCCTACGCCGTTAACGACTACATTTTGGGATACCAGCATACGTCCCTTGGCGTCCATATAATACTGCTTTTCACCCACGGTAACCAGGGATGCTTTTACCAGGTTTCCCTTTGCATCCCGATAGTAGGTATAATCGCCGTCCTTAAAGAAGCCTTCCTTGGCAGTATCCTGAACCTTATCCGTCTCCGTTGCCACGGACTGAACGGTGTTTCCGCCCTTTTCTCTCTCTGTTTCAGACGTGGTCTTACCCTGTTCTACAGAGGCATCTGTCTCATCTGCTTCTTCATCATCTGCATCGTCTGCGTCATCCGCATCTGAATCATCTGCATCATCTGCATCATCTGCGTCTGCGTCATCTGCGTCATCTGCGTCATCTGCGTCTGCGTCATCTGCGTCTGCATCATCCACATCGTCTGTTTCCGGATCATTCCCTTCAGACTTATTCTCTCCGGTCGCATTCGTTGTTCCTTCTGCTCCCCCGGTCAGCTTCGTGTCGTCATCCTGCTCCTGAACTGTACTGCTCCCTTCGGAAACTGTGGCAGCATCTGATTCTGCCGCGTTAACCTGCGTACCAACCGAAAGAGCCATCGCCAGTCCTGCCACCAGGATACCGCATTTTACTTTCCCGTAAAACTTTCGCATAGATCTTACCTTTCTTTAGCATGTCTTTAGCACAGGTGAAGTCTTACTTTGTGCCGTCGATACAGATGGCACCCAGAATATCCACCTCGTTTTCCTTGCAGAAACGGATCATTTTCTCGATCTGTTTCATTTTTGATTTATGCAGAGTTTCCACCAGGATCACAGAACGCTTCTGAAGCACACGCTCCGCAGCCTTCAGATCACTGGGGAAGGAATCCTCTTTAGTCAACATAATACCGTCATTCTTTATCATGTTAACTAGTTTTTCAACGCCTGTCAAGGACGAGAATTCACCCGTTCCGAGTAAAATGGCATCCTTGCAGTCTTTGGAATTCATGATCTCACGGATCTGGAGGTAGATATAATTCGGATTTTCAGCATCCTCAGCCTCCGGATATTCCATCTGCTGAAGCTTTCCGGGAAGGCTCTTTTTCTTACGCTCCCGAAGGATTCCGAAGCAGCGGACATCGAAGATCCCTGTAAAGTCCTTACCAAAGAGCAGGCGTCCGGACAGAAGATTCATGAAGAAGATCACGATCACTGCAACGAACAGTCCTGCAGCGCCGCCGAGGGCAGCCATAACCTTGAGATTGCGCTTGGACGGGATCTCAATGGTGGTAGTGGACTTCTTCTTGGTTGCAGAGGCTCCCGACAGAAGTACCTCCTGTACAGTCTCCTCTTCCGTTCCGTTTACCATCATCTCATAATATGCATGCTGCATGGGAGTAAACTTCTTGATGGCCTTCTCGATCTTGGTCTTGTCGCCGGAGATACCGCTTCTCTGGGTATCGATGGCAGAATTCAGACCTGCATTGTAATAGTCGGCCTTATACTTTGTTTCCAGCTGAACCCGGAAGCCCGGATAGATCTTTGCCAGCGCATCGCCCTTTGCGATCACCTTCTTTGTGATCTCATCGATACGCTCCGTGGTTTCCGGCGCATTTACCACCGTGACCACAAGGAAATTATCATAGGACTCCTTACCGCCGTCGGTGACGGTAAGCAGCTCGCCCAGCTGACGGAACAGCAGATCATCTCCTGCCGCCAGGTCCTCGGCCAGGCCGTTGAAGTTTACATAATTCTTCAAGCCATGAACATAGGAATTAAAGTCGGAAACCTTCCAGTCCTCCTCGGGGGTGATCACACGAAACTCCAGATAGGTGCTTGAGAACTGATAGGGATTCAGATTCAGGTAGGAGGAATTATCGAAGTATTCTCTCCGCTCCTGCCGTGACAGGTAGATCCCGTACGCATCCGAAACCTCTTTCTGCTCGGCCTTGGTGAGCTCCTTCTCACACTGTGCCTTGGTAAATGTGACATCCTGCACCTTATCCTTGGACAGCTCGATCAGCTCCTGCTCCTCCTGTTCCTTCTTTTCGGCCGCTTCCTTCTTCAGGCTGTCCACATTTTTGTTGAAGCTGATTCCGCCTCTGTAGCCGACGAAGACGCCAATGGCCGCGAAGATCACAAGAAGATACCAGAACCTGAAGCAATCGATCAGGATCTTCTTTAATTTGATGCCTCTCTTTTCCATAACCTTTTTGTTCCTCCTTTTAGAGCACAGCGAGTACTGTTTTGATGAGTATTTTAATCTCATTCAGAAGCCCGAACTTTTCCAGCTCCTGCATGTTGTATTTCATTTTCTCAGGTAAAATGTAGGTTACGTAGATATCGTCCACCTCCATCCCCTGTTCCCGGTAGGACTGCATCACCGTGTCCTCATCCTTATAGGCCACACTGGCACTGGATGTGATGCCTGCGGGAAGCAGCAGGGTGGCCATCCACTCCGGATGGTAGGACTCCACATACTTCAGCACCTCCGGGCGAGTTCCCACGAAGGACATGTCTCCGGTCAGAACGTTGAACAGCTGCGGAAGCTCATCCAGCCGCTTCGCACGGATCTTCCTTCCCACCTTCGTGATCCGGGGATCCTCCTCCACCGTTACCAGGGTTCCCTTTTGTTCTGCTCCTTCCACCATGGTCCGGAACTTGAAGATCCGGAATTTCCTTCCGTACTGGGTGATACGCTCCTGCCGGAAGAAGACAGGTCCCTTCGAATCCATCTTGATCCAGATCGCGATCCCGATCATCACCGGTCCCAGGATCAGCAGCAGAAGCACGGAGGCAATGATATCAAAGCCCCGCTTCAGAAGCAGGCTTCCTCTCTTCCGGTATAATCTGCGATATATATGTTTTACCTCCGGAATCTTCAGCTCCGGCGGCAGATCCCTCCACCTTCTCAGCATTTCTCAAACCACTCCGTTATATTTCCGTATTCATCCACCCGAGCCGCAGGTCTTGCAGGAATTCCCATGACCAGGGTATGGTCCGGAACATCCTGTGTTACCACGGCACCTGCAGCCACCATGGAGTATTCACCCAGAGTCGAGCCGCAGACAATGGTTGCATTTGCACCTATGGAAGCCCCCCGTTTCACCAGAGTCTTCTTATAATTCTCCTTCCCCTTGGGATACTCTGCCCTGGGTGTCAGATCATTGGTGAATACGCAGGAGGGTCCGCAGAACACGCCGTCCTCCAGAACAACACCGTCATATACGGACACATTGTTCTGCAGCTTGCACCGGTTCCCAATGACAGCGCCCCCCGCCACATTTACATTCTGGCCCAGGGAACAGTTTTCACCGATCACCGCCCCGGACTGGATATGGCAGAAATGCCAGATCTTTGTGCCGGCGCCGACCTCGGCCCCCTCATCCACGTAACTGCTTTCATGTACAAAATAATCCATTCGATATCAACCTCATCTTGTTATCAATCTATACGCATCTCATACGCATTCCATTCACATGCCCGATCATTTCCGAGCTCATCCGATCACTTCTTCAATACTCGATGAAGGAAGAAGGCTCCCAGCTGCTTCAGGGTATCCCTGAACACGAACACTGTACCTGCAGCCGCTGCCACCCATACAATGGCCCGGATCCAAAGCTCCGTATCCTCCAGGAAAAAGCAAAGCCCGTAAAGCACCACCGCCACAATGGCCACCCGCAGCACCCCGTAGTTACAGGGGTACAGCTTCTCCGAAAAATGATAGACCATCAGGAATACCAGCAGATATCCCAGAAGCGTTGTCAGCGCCGCTGCCTTCATGCCGTATTCCGGGATCAGGATCAGATTGAGTCCCAGGTTCAGGGCCACTCCCGCCGAAACAGACAGCAGGTAGTAAACGCTCCGCTTCGCAAAGTTGATGCCGTAGCCCACTACATTTGACATGGCATAGATGGCCTGGGCAAACAGCAGATCCCGGAGCGGCTCTGCTGCAGCATAATACTCCGGATCCGAGGACATGAGCTGGATCACCTCTTTCCCGAAGAAGGAAATGGTGAAGCACATCCCTAGAAGGAGCAGAGACTCCGTCTGAAATACGTAATAATACTTTCGTTTCGCACCCTCTTCCTCCCGGGTCTGGAAGGCGAAGGTGGTATAAGCCATGGCAACCGCGGAGATCAGCACATTTAATACAGTGACAAACCGCATGGCGATGCCGTAGATTCCAACCACGCTTTCTCCGTGATAGGCTAACAGCACGTACCGGTCGGATATGGCAAGTACCCAGTTCAGCACGGACATGGGAACCAGCGGCAGGCTGAACCTCAGCATATCCTTCAGCAGTTTTTTATCCATGTCCGCCCGCTTCGGAACCTGTCTCACAAAGAGGAACAGGATCAGCAGCTGCAGTCCGTTGGATAAGAGGGAGGACAGGACCAGCGCCTGCTCCTTCATCTGCAGCACTGCCACAAACAGGATATTCAAAAGGATCATGGACAGGGATGCGGCGATGTTCGCGATACCGAAGGCCAGCATCCGATTCTTCATCCGAAGCTCCAGCGAATACGGCAGATACCAGAGGTTGATGGCAAGAGAACCGAAGGCCATGACCACGATGCTCTGATACTGCGGCCCATTAAACAGAAGCTCGGAAAGAGGCTTTGCAAAAACGGACATGGAGGCCGCCAGAAGCCCCAGAAGCAGGAACATGGTGCTGAGTGTGCTGAACACCTTTTTCCCACGCTCCGGTTCCGCCTTTTCAAAGTAAAATGCGCTGAAGGCCGACTCCAGTCCCAGGGTAAACAGCGGGAGGATCAGTCCCGTCAGGTTCGTTACCGAATCCGAGATACCCAGGCTCTCTGCAGGCAGGTACTTGGTATACAGCGGAAGAAGGAAGAAATTCATGGCCTTCAGACACATACTGCTGATCACCAGAATACTGCTTCCCTTCAGGAACTCCACCAGATTATTTTTCTTCGCTGTCTGCTCCATACTTAATGACTGCGCGGTAATCATGATATGTTTCAACATAGGCCCGGCCGGCTTCTCCCAGGCTTCTCCGCCTTGCGCCGTCCAGGATCAGCTCCTCCAGCTTCTGTTCCACGGAATCGCAGTCCGCCGATACCACAGGAAGGGAGGCAGGATAACTTTTCCACATCCGATCATCGATATAACAGATCACCGGCTTGCCCATAGCCATACACTCTATGGAGAACACACCGTAGGTTCCGACGAAAACCTGATCCACGATGATATCTGCGGTCTTATAGATCTCATGATATCTGCGGTCTTATAGATCTCGAAGGCTTCCTCCTGTGTCTTACCCTCCACCAGAACAAATTCCAGATTCGGATACTTCTCCTTCAGGCGGTCAAAGGCATCCAGAATAAACTGTGTTCCCTTGATCCCCCGCCGGCTCGGTGCATGAACGATCCGGATCGTCTTCGGATCCGTCTCCGGAAATGTAGGTGTAAACCGCTCTATATCCACCCGGAGAGGCACACCGTACACAGGTGCATGCGTCTCCGGAAGGTAGGGGATCAGCTCGTCATCATGCAGGATGATCCCGTCTGCTTTTCTGCAGATCTTCCGGTTTCTCTCCTTTGTATGCTCATCGATATCCATGTCCGGCAGGTATTCCATTTTACTGGTCTCACAGAACTTCCGGATATCCCGGATGTCCGATCCGTGAAACTCATAAAAAAGCTTCTTATGAAACAGCTTATATAAAAACAGCTCATGATTGAAGCCGATGCTGTTTCCGGCATGGAAATGAAACACCGTATACTTCCGAAGAGCCCTTACCAGAAAGCGTCCCAGCTTCAGGACCGAGATCGGAAGCTTCTTTTTATCATTCCTGTCTATATGAAGACAAATATCATTTTTATAACCAAAGACATTCTCCATCAGTACCACGGACTCTGCATCCAGTCCGATCTCCCGAAGTCCCTGAACCGCATAGGAGTTCTGACCGGCGATCTCCGTGATCCCGTGGAGGATCTTCATATTCTTATCTGTATTCTTATCCGTTACTCTATCCCCATACTTTCTCATGACCGCCGTGCTCCTCCATTTCCAGCCCCAGGATCAGCAGGGCCAGAATGCCCCAGTTATAGTTATTCAGCATGTAGCTGCTGGACGCAAATGATGTGATCAGCAGCATGGCCACGATCAGGACCACCGTCCTTGCCAGCCGCACCGTCTCCTCCGAGGCTCCCGACCTGAGAAGCCGCAGCGCCCGATAGACCATATAACCCAGCAGTGTCAGGAATGCAAACAGGATCAGGATCCCGTACTGAGACAGGATCTCCAGAAGATAGCTGTGGGGATTGATGAAGCCCGAGGAGGAACCATGGGCTCCGAAATATACCGGAAAACCGCCGGGGCCAAGTCCCATAAGACCTGTAGCCCAGGATACGCTGAGTGCGTCCTGATAGATCAGCAGTCTGGCATGCATGGATCCCTTACCGATATCATACTCCGTCAGCTGATCCGCCCACTGCCCCACAAGGCCCTTCTGATCCGCACCCAGGATGATGATCAGTGCAACGCCGACTGCTGCCACCAGAAGCAGGATCAGCAGGATCACACCCACCTTCCTCCTGTCCTTCATGACCATCAGGATCAGGTACAGAAGGATGCCCGCGATGATGGCCATATTGCAGATGTTCGCAGTATTCTGACGATTGATCAGGAACACGCAGACAAGAAGGATCCAGCCCAGGTCAAACTTCACGCGTCCCATCTGGATCCGGTAACGTCCGATGGCCAGAGGACACATCAGTGTGATCAGGGCACTGAAGTCATTTACGTTATACATGATCCCCGCTGCCGAATGGATGTCCATCTTCCACGCCACCTTATTGGCAGGGTCATTGAACATGGATGTGGACATATGCTTCCCCGTAATGATCTCGAAAAAGCCCAGCAGGATCAGGGCCAGCAGAAGGAAGAACACGATCCGCATCAGCCTCTCATACTCTTCCCTGTCGATGGAGATACAGGAAAAGATGTAGAAGACAAAGATCGCGCAGAGGATCGTAAAAAGCTCCTGCATTCCACGGCTCATGTCCGCATAAGGGAAGGAGATGATCTGGATCAGACCATAAACGAACCAGACCACCAGAAAGCCCATCCAGAGGAGGAAGCCTTTCTGCCGGCGGATCTGGAGCTCCCCACGGAACAGTACCAGGGTGACAAGCACCATGGATACGATCACGATCCGATAGAAATTCCAGGAGAAGCCAAATGTATTCACTTGTATTCCCAGGTTGGGTACGATGGATGCTGTCAGCAGCAGTGCCAGTATGATAAACCGTACCCGCATTGTTTTCTGCAAGGCTTAATTCTCCAATTCATCAAATGTTCCGGCCATATCCAGGCTGGAGAAGTCTTTCAGGGGAAGCTTTACGGGAGCTCCGTCCTTCCGGCTCTTATAGATCGCAAGCACCAGCTCCAGCGCATTTCGACCTGCAACCGCATCCACATAAGGCGTACGGTCCTCACGAATAGCATCGATCATATCCCGGAACAGACTGGTGTGCCCGTTTCCGTAGACATTGCTGGTGGCTTCCTTTAATCCCTTGTTTTCCGCATCCAGCTCCGTTTCATCTGCGAAATCCCAGACATCGATATTATTCGTGGAGGTTCCGCCGATCTTCACGGTTCCGGTCTCTCCGAAGATATAGAGGGTCTCCTCCAGATTCTTCGGATATACATTTACGGTTCCTTCGATGGTTGCGATGGCACCGTTCTTAAACTTCACAACGGCCATTCCCACATCCTCAGCCTCCAGGTAAGGATGCTGTGCCTGACGGGTGGCTCCGTACACCTCTTCTACTTCGTCACCAAAGGTCCAGCGGAGCAGGTCGATCCCGTGAATGCACTGATTCATCAGGGTTCCTCCGTCCTCTGCCCAGGTTCCTCTCCAGGGAGCCTGATCATAGTATGCCTTGTTCCGGTTCCAGCGAACATGGATGGAGCCGTGGGACAGCTTTCCAAAACGGCCCGCCTCCAGAGCGCGGCGCATTTTCTGAACAGCCACATTAAAACGATTCTGGTGGCAGGCGGAAACCTTTACTCCCTTTTCCCGGGATCGTCGGATGATCTCCTCCGCATCTGCCATGGACATGGCCATGGGCTTCTCGATGATCACCGGGATCCCCCGGTCGATGGCCTCCAGCGCGATCCTGGCATGAGAACCGCTCTCGGTGGCGATGCTGACAAGCTCCGGCTTCTCCTTGTCCAGAAGCTCGATATAATCTGTATATCTGTGAATGGTCTCATCCTTCTCCAGAGAATGTTTGGAAAGAACCTCTTCCATATGCTCCGGAAGGATATCGCAGACTGCTGCGATCTCCAGCTCGTTATTCAGTGCTGCCTTGATATGATTTGTGGAGATACGGCCGCAGCCGATGAGTGCATAACGCATGTCATTTTCCTCTTTTCAAATATTACTGTATTTGTTTTCCCGTCAGTTCCTCTGCCGCCTGCTTTGCTCTTGAGATCCAGAGATTTTCAGGTGCAAGCGCCTTGGCCAGCTTTCTTTTCTCTGTCAGAAGCTTTGGTTCTGCCAGGATCTCCTCCAGCTTCTTTCGGATGGCTTCCGAATCAAAAGGAAGAGACCAGCCGAAGCCTGTTTCCTCGGCAAAGTCACCGATGGCTGTACCCTTCGTTGCAAGCACGGGAAGATGATGACCCAGATATTCATACGCCTTCACCGGACGTGCCATGCCCCGGTACTCATCCGCTTCAAACATCAGGGAACCGATGTCCGCCTTTTCATAATAGGGCGCCAGTTCATCCTCATTCTTATGAACCACCTCCACCCGGTCTGTCATCAGGGGAAGCAGCTTTTCCTTCTCTGTCTCCCACTCATTTTCCCGGCAGCAGATTGTAAGGCGTACCTGCTCCAGAGGTTCGATGGCCTTCAGCAGTTCATCCAGCCGATAGAAAGCACCGATGCCTCCCACATAGAAGATCTCCAGAGGATGCTTGTTGAAGCTGCGTCTGCCCCGCTGAACCTTCTCCGGTCCGGTGACCGGATCGGCTCCCGGCGGAAGTGCAGATGCGATAGCCTCCGCCTCCGGGCATTCCATATACCGGCACATACGAAGATCCGGAATGAAGAGTCTGGTCAGAGCCTCGGAAAACTTCTTCATTTCCGACCTGTAGAAGTGGATGGCCGCATAATACCGCCAGCCGGATACCGACTCCTTATATACCGGGAACTTCCAGTAGATATCGCAGTAGAAGATTCCCACGGGGATCCCCTGCTCCTTCAGATAACGGAAGAACGCAAAATCCATAAAGGGGTGGACCGGCAGATGCTTCGGATCCGAAAGCCGGATGGGCTCCGTACTGGTCTCGCCGTACATAAAGTCAAACTTCACACCCTGATCGATCAGACTCTTCAGAAGTTTGATCCTTGCCTTTCTTTTTTCACTGTAGCCCTGGATCAGGAATACGCGGTAGCCCATTTCCCGAAATGCCATGAGCATTTTCCTGGGGCGCAGCTGCCTTGCACGGTTTCCTGTTTTCTCCAGGGGATAGGGAAGATAGAAAATGCAGCTCTTTCGATTTCCTTCGATCTTAACTGTTCCCTTAGTATCTGCCTTAGTATCAGCCTTACTCATTGTATATTCCTCTCCTGCTTACAGGACCTCGATATTGTCTCTCGGCGTAATGTCCTTCATAACATTCTTTGTATCAAAGACTGCCTTTGCATTCTTCTGTACCAGCTCGTAGTCCACATTATGATGTGCTGCAGTTACCATGACCAGATCATAGCCTGCAACCACCTCGGCCGTAAGCTCCGGAATGGAGCTTGCAGATACACCGTACATATTCTTAAACTCCGGAACCCAGGGATCATAGTAGGATACATCCGCACCTACCTTCAGCAGCTCCTTGAATACCCGGATGGCCGGACTCTCCCGGTAATCATCGATATCATTCTTATAGGAGACGCCCAGAAGCAGCACCTTTGCGCCGTTGATGGCCTTTTTATGGCGATTCAGGATATGCATGGCACGATCCACACAGTACTCCGGCTGACCGTCGTTGATCACCATACTGTTCTCGATCAGTGTGGTATGGAAGCCGTACTCTCTCGCCTTCCAGGTAAGATAATAGGGATCCAGCGGGATGCAGTGTCCCCCAAGTCCCGGGCCGGGATAAAAGGCCTGGAACCCATACGGCTTTGTCTTTGCAGCATCGATGACCTCCCATACGGAGATCCCCATTTCATGGCAGAGCCGTCCGATCTCATTGATCAGACCGATGTTGATATTCCGGTAGGTATTCTCCAGGATCTTCTCCATCTCTGCAACTGCAGGTGAAGATACGGTGAAGACATCACCCTCCAGCACGGAACGATACATGGCAGAGATCACTTCTCCGCCGTCCTTGGATATGGCGCCTACTACCTTGGGTGTGTTCTTTGTCTTATAGATCAGATTTCCCGGATCCACACGCTCGGGGCTGAAGCCGAGATAGAAGTCCTCGCCACATTTCAGGCCGCTGCCCTCCTCCAGAAGAGGACGGATCAGTTCTTCCGTGGTTCCCGGATAGGTGGTGGACTCAAGAACCACCATGGTTCCCTTTCTCAGATATTTGGAGATGGCGATGGTGGAATCACGCACATAGCTGATGTCCGGCTCCTGATGACTGTCCAGCGGCGTGGGCACACAGATGGCGATAAAGTCCACATCCTTGATAAAGGAAAAATCCGAAGTCGCGCGAAGCTTTCCTTCCTTCACCAGCTTCTCCAGATCCGAATCCACCACATCACCTATGTAATTGTGTCCCTCATTGACCATATCCACCTTTGCCTTCTGTACATCAAATCCGATGGTGGTATAGCCGGCCTTTGCCTTCTCCACTGCCAGGGGAAGGCCTACATAACCGAGACCCACAACGCCCGCAACCAGGGTGCGGTCTTCAATCTTCTTTAACAGTTCTTCCTTCATCATGTTCTGCATCTCCTTCATTTACTCAAAACAGAGTTGAAAAATCCTCTGCCAGTTTTCGATATGTATATTTTTCCACGGCTGCTCTGTGAGCCTGCTCACCCATTTGGCGAAGCTCCTCTGCAGGAGCCTTTTCCCAGGCCTCCACCGCTGCATCAATGGCCTCCGGTGCATCCGAGGGAACCATGACCCCCGCCCCGTTCCGGGTGATGATATCATCCGGAGTGGATATAGCGCACAGGATCGGTTTCCCGGCCATCATGGAATCAAATATCTTATTCATGCAAAGCCCGAACCGATACAGTGAGGAATTCTTTGCTCCCACATAGGAGCAGTCAAACCATTCCACAAGGGACGGTACTGCCTTCTTCGGAACCTTGGGAAGAAAGTAAACCTCCTTCAGTCCCATCTGCTTTGCCTTTTCCTGCAGAGCTTCCTTCTCCACGCCGTCTCCTACCAGAACAAAGGAGGCTCTGCTGCTCCTCTCTTCGGCCTTTGCCGCTGCATCCAGAAGTACATCCAGCGCATTTGAAAGGGCATGTCCGCCAAAATAGCCCACAGTGAACCGCCCGCGTTCCCGAAGCCGGGAAAGCAGCTCCCTGTGCTCCTCCGGAAGAGGCTCCGGATCAGCCCATTCTTCTTCTACGATCCCATTGGGGATATGGTGCCATTTTCCTTCTTCCAGTCCATGCTCCCTCATATAGGGCTCCGTCAGGGGCGGAAGGGAAACCACCAGATCCGAATTCCTGTAAGCGGAATTCTCACCGATCTGCATGGCAACCGTAAAGGGATTCCTTTTTGACATCCCGCCCACCTCGATCAGTGTGGCAGGCCACATATCATGCACCTCATGGATCAGCTTTGCATGCTTTGCTGTCTTTCTGAGCCGCTGCCCCACAAATGTGTCCAGCGGATAGGTGGATGATGTGATGATCACATCCGGTTCCAGCTTCCTGGATATCTTCTTTGCCGCAAACCACAGCTTCCGAAGAAACTGTTCCATGGTAATGGCTCTTGCAGCACCATTTCCGTCATAGGTACGGGTTCTGACCCAGTGATAACGGATCCCGTCGATCATTTCATAACTGAAATCATGATCCACCTTCGGGTTTTCCGTGCGAAGATGGGAGAAGTCCGCAGCCAGGATGTCCACCCGGTGCCCCATTTTCACCCATTCTCTTGCCAGATAATAGGGGCGAAACTCCATCCCCATGGCAGGGGAACCGGCATAGTGATTGATGAGAAGTATTTTTTTTCTTTTTGTATCAGCCATGCCGATCCATCCGCCTCTCTTAGGTTTATGCTTACTCTGACAGATAATACAACTTTCCAGCCAGCTTCCAGACACCGGTGAGCTTTATACCTTCTGCACCGTAGTACTGATAGGTTCCGTTCACCTTTGCCCATGCCTTTCTCAGCAGGAGTCCGTTCTTGTCTCCGAAATAATAGCCTACACTCTTGTTGATGGCAAGCTTTCCGTCTTCATCAAGGACGTAGGTCTTATTCTTTATCGTTACGATATCACCGCATACCAGCGAACCGTTCCTGAAATAGTACAGGTCCTTATCTACCTTCAACCAGCCGTTCTGATTCGTGAACTGCTTTGTCATGGCTCCATTTTTATCGAACTGATAAAGCTTTCCGTCGATCGCATGTACTCCGGTGTAGATCCCGTCATAGGTGGCATAATAAAGCTTACCCTTATCCTGGATCCAGCCGGTTACGATGCCCTTCTTGTCCGCTCCGAAATAGTACCATTTTCCTTTGATCTTTTTCCAGCCCTTGTAGCTCTGAGCCTGCCCCTTCTTATTGTTGTAATACTCATTCCAGGTCACGCCGGTAGCGAAGCCGTCACTCAGCATACGGCTGCTCCAGAAAGAGTAGATCTTTCCGCCGATGGCCAGTGCCCCTGTGATGATAGTCTCATCCTTGAAGTAATAATAGTCATTTCCACACTGTACCCAGCCCTTGGGAAGCTTTGCTCCCAGCTTCTTAACAAGGATGCCATCCTGGGAAAGGATGTACCAGGTCTCTCCCACATGGATCACGCCGGTATCACGATAATGTCCCGTGAAATGATACCACTTTCCGCCGATCTTCAGCCACTCATCATTTGCCAGCTTACCGCCGGACTTCACATACTGACCGGTCTGATACTTCTTGCCGTTGTAGATCTTCTCTACCCAGCCTGCCTTCTTCTGATAGGTACCGTTACGTCCCACGTAATAACCGTCGGGGGTCTCGCTCTCCATCAGCATCACGCCGCCACTCACATAGAAGTCATTCACCCAGCCGGTATATGCCTTGCCGTTCTTGTAGTAATAATACTTGCCGCCGAACAGTGTCCAGCCGTTCTTTATACTCTTTTTGCTCTTGATCACGCCGTTTGCGTCAAAGGAATAGAGTCCGTCATCCAGCTTCTGTTCCGTGTAGGTCATGCGACCGTTCTCATCAAAATAGTACTCCGATTTTCCTACCTTGAACTTTTTCCCATATACTGCGTAATGGGTCTTGGGGTTTACATAATAGAATCTTCCCTGGATCTGATACCAGCCCTGTCTTACCTCCTGTCCGGACTTTTTGAAGATCTTCAGTCCCTTTTCCATCCATACCAGTTCATCACTTGCCATGATGCCGGAATAATTGAAGTAATAATAACTCTTTCCGATCTTCTTATATCCAACGGTCATCTTACCGCCGGAGATATAATACCAGTCTCCGGAGATCTCACACCAGCCCTTTGCCTTTGCCTTTCCGATATAGGCACCGTCTGATCCGTACAGGTAATAGCCCTTATCCGTCTTCACCAGACCGGTCTGCATCTCGCCCTCCGAATTGAAGAAATAATTCTTCTTTCCGATCTTACGTCTTCCTGTCGCCAGTGCTCCGGTGGAAAGAACATAGTAGGTCTCACCATTCATCTTTGCCCATCCGGTCTTCATTCTTGTGAAGTCTTCATTGAACAGGTAATACTTCTTACCGATCTTCCGGTGTTCACCCTTAACCGCATAACCATCCGCGTCGAAGTAGTATCTGTAATTACCGACCTTCTTCCAGGTGCTTCTTGCCAGCTTTCCGTTTGCGATATAGCAAAGCTTGTCCCGGTTGGCATCCTCGTAATAAAGTCCTGTCTTCTTTATCTTGGTAAGAGCACATTTTGCATCCGCACGGTAAAGAACGCCGTTGATATTCTTATACTGATTGGAGATGGCACATCCCTCGTCATTAAAGTAGTATGCCTTCCCCTTAACAGTCACCAGACCCTGTACAGCCCGGCCGTTCTTGTCATAGTAATAATTTCCGTACCAGGCAGCCATATAGAGAGAACCGTTGGCACGTGCACGATAATTGTATTCCTCACCGGTCACCGGATCCCAGAGCTGGAAGCTCACAGCCGAATACATGGCACCCATGGAACTGAAGCCGTAATACTTCGTGCCGATCTTTGCGATCTGATCCCTGAGAAGCTCACCATCCATGGCATAATACTTCTTTCCGCCAAGGGTGGTCCAGGTATTATTCGGGATCTTTGTGGCCTTTCCAACCTCATTGACGATATAGGCCGCATCTCCGCCGTTTACGAACTCATTTACGGCCATGATGCCCTTTTCATCAAAGTAATACAGGATCCCCTTGATGGTCATGGGACCTCTGGCTGCAACGCCTGCAGCTCCGTAATAATACTTATTACCGTATTCATCGGTATACCATTCATTCACATACAGCTTGCCGGCATTTTTCACCCGGTAATACTGCGTATTCCCTGCAGTATCCTTTCTGGAGAAGGTGGTCTTCGTGATCATCCGTCCGTTTGCTTCAAACCCATAGTAGTTGGATCCGATCTTCGCCACCTGATTCTTCAGGATCACGCCATCCTTCACATAGTAGAAATACTTGTTTCCGCCTTCCGTCAGCGTGTTCCAGGAATTGTTTTCCAGCGCCGTTGCATGACCGTCGGCATCCACATAATAATTCACTCCGTCTGCAGAATCCCAGCAGCTCCGCTTCATAAGACCGTCATCCTGGAAACAGTAGGTAATGGTTCCCAGTGTCCGGATCCCGGATGCAGCTGCTCCGCCGTCGCCGAAATAGTAATAATCCATTCCGTCCTTATACCAGCGGTTCACGAAGAGATGTCCTTCATCATCCGCACGGAAAATGCAGGTCTCCGCCAGCTCTTCACTGTATGCAGTAAAGGGACAGCTCTGATACATATAGCCGTCATCGCCGAAGCCATAATATACGGAATCGATCTTCCTTACCGTATTGGTGAGATAGACGTCATTCACGTAATACCTTTTTCCATTATCATCCTCTTCCCAGCCGTTCTTCAGTTCAGGCTCCGCATAGGCCACTGCCGGTGCGGCTCCGAACAGAACGAAGTACAGCGGAAGAAGGACCGCGAGAATGGGGAGCAGTATTCTTCTTTTTGTTCTTACCATGTTGTCCTCCTTTTCGAGGAGATGTCTGGAGCGTAATCCTAAGTATTACGGGTTCAGGCAAACCCCTGAATTATTAAATCGATATATCTTGTTTTTTATTGTGGCTGCACCTGTGATCATGGAACCGTCCTGTTTAAAATAGTACCATTTCCCACTCAGCTTCAGCCATCCGGTCTTCATGACTCCGTTTGCTTTGAGGTAGTACCGTTTTTTTCCAAGCTTCAGCCAGCCGGTTGCCATATAGCCGTCAGCCTTGAAATAATACCATGCACCGGAGATCTTCTTCCACTGCTTCTTCGGATAGGAGCCGTTGGCATACCGATACCACCAGCCCTTGGAATCATGGATCCAGCCGGTCTTGGTTGTTGTCTTGGCTGTCGTCTTTGCCGCCTTGATGATGGAGGAATAATCACTTGCTGCCATCACTGTTTTATACATGGAGGCTGTAAGCGAAACCGTATAGGTTTTGCTCTTATCCTTCGGCTGTGTGCCCTTCTTCGGGCTGGAGGTCCTTCCGAACTCCTGTGCCCAGTAGAGATACATGATATCTCCCACCTGAACGCATCCCACACCTACGCAGGTATAGGCAGAATTCAGGATATTCTCCTTATGTCCCATGGTGGACTTCATCCATGCATCCACCACTGCCGCTGCAGTTCTCTGCCCGCAGGCCAGATTCTCCGCATAGGACTTGGAGGATACCGTGAAGCACTGGCTTCCGTCCGGACGGGAATGACTGATATTTCCTGTTGCCGCGATGCTTACCACATTTTCGGCTGCACGCTGCATGGCCCCTTCCATGAGATCCATATCCATCACCAGTGTAGAGAGACCTCTTGATTTTCTTTCCTTATTGATCAGCTTAAGCACCTGATAGGCGTAGCTGTACATAGCCTTTGCCTTTACCGTTACGGCCTTGGCTGTTGCCGCTTCCACCGTGCCGCCCTCCGGGAGTGCAGGCATCGTGGTAAGCATCATGCAGACGATAAGGATTCCTGCAAGAATCCTGGCTGTCCACTTTTTCTTTGTTTCCATAGGCAGTCACCTCATTTCCCCTGGATCCATTTCTTCAGATACTTTCCTGTTTCTGTCAGATCTGAATCCTTCCAACCACTGTGTTTCGAGCAGCTGTTCTTTATCAGCGCAGAGGTTTCATTTTTATTGGAAAGACTCCAGCCGATATAAGACACCTTATTGCTGTTAATGAGTTTCTTCCATGCTGCCGCTGAAGTATAATCGATGCTTCCGTTCCCGTCTGCCGCGCAGATGCTGAACTCGGAAACAAAGACGGGCGTGCCGTTCTTCAACGCCGTTTTCAATTTGCTTCTGATGTTGTCGCCATGGGTGCTCGCATAAAAATGTAACACATACATGACATTCTTCGTTTTCTTTACCGGGTTCTTTGCCACCAGGTCCACATCCTGTGACCAGGTCGGGGTTCCCACCAGGATGATGGCATCGGAATCATTCTCCCGGATAATGGGGATAATGGTATCCGCATAGGACTTGACGCTGGCCCAGTCCGTATTGTTGGGCTCATTGCAGATCTCGTAAAGTACATTTGTGTACTTGCCGTACTTATAGGACATATCTGCAAAGAACTGCTTTGCCTCCTTGATGTGGGTGTTGGGATTTCCGTCATTTAAGATATGCCAGTCAATGATGACATACATTCCCAGCTTTGTTGCATAGGACACTGCGTTCGCTATGGTTTTGTTCAGCTCCGAGGTCTTCACGCTGTCCCAGTCCACACAGTAACCGCCGTACTCCTCCGTATAAACCGCCAGCCGGATCGCATTTGCGCCCCAGCTCTTAACCGTCTTAAAACCATCCAGATTGATATTGTATCTTCCCTCATCCCAGATGATCCCGAAGGTGCTGACGCCCTTCAGCTGGACTGCAGTTCCTGCGGAGTTAACAAGCTTTGTACCCTTCACCTGAAGTGCTCCCCACTTCTTCGCCGGAGATCCGGCCGGGTAGGTTGGCTTCTTCAGCTGACTGGTCTTCGGCTCTACCAGCTTTCCGGCTCTGGTCTTGGTCCAGACGCCGTCTTTGTTTACATAACGTCTGCCAATCCACTGGTTCGTTACCATGTAACCGCTGGCATTAAAGTAATAGGTCTTCCGGTCAATGGTGACCCACTTCTTCTTCGGATACCAGGAACCGGCCTGGAACCACCAGCCCTTGGCGTTGTGGCACCATTTTCCGTCCCATTTCTTCTCCCAGTAACCCTTGGCATTTACCCATCTGCCCTTGATGTACTCGCTCTTTGCCTTTCCGCTTCCATCCTTAAACTGGTAATACCAGCCCTTGGAGTCCTTCTTCCAGGTTCCTGCAACGCTCTTTGTGGCCGCCTCACTCCGAAAAGGCAGCACCCATATCATGAGCATAAGCACGATCAGCAGTAATACAACTTGTTTCCCTCGTTTCTCTCTTCTCAATCCTTCGGTCTGTTCCCTCTTCATAGACGCCTCACTTTTT
>CADAXW010000047.1:0-10580 GCA_902792005.1 uncultured Lachnospiraceae bacterium | reverse complement strand
TATTCCTACAGTATTCCTGCAGATTCTTAGAGTGTCAGCTGAGCAACTCCCAGTGCTCCGATGACCTCCACCTCATTTTCCCTGCAGAACTGCAGCAGCTCTGATGCCTTCTGACGATTGCCGCCATAGAGCTGTTCCACAAGGATACAGTACTGTGCTTCCACCAGTTTCTTCAGTGCTTCGCTGTCTGTTCCAACCTTCTCGGTAAGCAGAAGCTCCACGTCACTCTTCTTCAGTTCCTTCTTCAGTTCCTCTACTGCCTTGCTGACGCAGTCCTTATTTACGGAGCAGAGAACTGCCAGTTCACGGATGTCATGCTTCTTGCAGTAGGCTCCCAGACGGACACCTGCATATGCTGCGCTTTCTTCTCCGTTTTCAAACAGAGAGGACTTCAGCTCCTTCTTCACCAGCATATCCCGATAAGGATGCTTCTTTCCGTCCACGAAGACAATACCCAGATTCCTGAGCCCCAGATTATCACTGTAATCCGCAGGGGATGCATGCTTCAGGGACAGATACAGGAATATGAAGCAGAGACAGATTCCCAGGATGCCGCCTCCTGCCAGACCGATCACAAAATAGCGCTTGGAGAAGCCGGGCTTCTGAATCTTTTCCTTCTCGTCCGCCATGAAGTCCGTCTTATCCCGGAAGTAGGTCTGCTGTGCAGCAGAGAAGTTAGTATAAGCCGTGCTGTAATTCTTCCGGAAGGAGATCAGACTGGAGTATGCTGCCTTCTGGTTCGTGTCGGTGGAGGAATCATATACCACCACGGTATTCTCCTTCACCGGCGTGATCTTCAGACGGACATCCTCCTTCATGAGCTGATCCATATAGGCTTCCACAACGGTTCTGAGATCCTTTGCAAGTGTAGGAAACGCATCGGTCTCGATGACTCCCACGGTATACTCACCGCCGTTTGTGTTATTGCACCATACCAGTTCCTTGATGTAGGCGTGCTCGCTGTACTCAGCATTCAGTGCCTGCAGATCTCCCACAAATACACTGTCGTTGATATAGGCCCGGAGCAGCTGCAGATAAGAGTTTTCAAGGGTACCGGTACTGGTAACCTCATCAACGCCTGTCAGCTTGATCCTGTACTCAACAACCGTCTGTTTCTCCTTTGAAGCATCCACCTTCATAAGGGGAGACTCCTTCAGGTATTTCTCCATCTGCTTTGCATACCGGTACTGGATCACTGCATTCTTCGCATCATTCAGGTCTGTAGCTGAAAGATTGACGCTGGTATCCTCCTGATTCTCTGCATCCTCCTGGTTCTTCTTATCCTTCAGATACTTGTATCCGACCAGAAGAAATCCCAGGGCCAGCATGCATAACAGGATCAACCACAGCTTCTTCAGCATGTAATACCCAAGACTCCGTACACTGATTCGACGTCCGCTCATTTTCTTAGTTTCCTCTCTATCTTTTATCTTTCAAGTCGCCTCTCGGCGTTTATCATTCGTTCCGCTTATACCATATCCCAGGTCAGGATCGTATCCTCCGGAAGATCCTGCTTCACGGCACGTCCGATGACTATCTCCGTAAATGTAGGCGATATCCCGGTTCCCGGCCGCTTCGGCATCAGGTCCTCCGCCCGGATCACCTCTCCCGCCTTCATATCTCTGGTCAGCACCAGAGATCTTCTTGCTTCCCGTCTCGGAACCTGTTCACACTCCAGCACAGTCTTCTCCGGAGATCCGAGAACCTTGTCGATCCAGCGGAAGTTGTCGATGGCCCTCTTAAAGTCCTCCGGATCTCCCGCATGATAATGATCATTTCCGGGAAGTGTCTTATCCAGAGTGAAATGCTTCTCGATCACCTCAGCCCCCAGCAGATATGCGGTGGACAGGGTCATCATGGTATCATCCGGTGCCACATGGTCACTGAAGCCCACTCTGACATCCGGGAAATCCTTCTTCAGTGTTTCGATGATCCGAAGATTTGCATTCTCCGGTGCCGTAGGATAGGAAAGCACGCAGTGGAAGATCACGATGTCCTTGCATCCTACCTCCTTCAGTGCGCGCACCGCCTCATCCACCTCGGAGAGATAGGCTGCACCGACGGACATGTAAACCGGCTTTCCCTTTGCACCGATATGGCGGATAAAGGGAAGGTTGGACAGATCCGAGGAGGATATCTTGTAGAAATCCACCATGTCATACAGATAGTCTGCGGAAGCATAATCAAAGGGCGTGGAGGTGTAGTCCATTCCCTTGGAATGTGTATAATCACACAGCTCCCGGTATTCTGCCTCTCCGAAATGATCGAATTTCAGAAACAGCTCGTACTGTGTCTTTGTGGCTTCCTTTGTGGTATCCCAGTAAGCCGGTGAGTTCTTGGAAACGATGGTCCCTGCCTTATAGGACTGGAACTTGGCACAGTCGATCCCTGCCTCGGCTGCCTTGTCGATATAAAGCTTTGCAGCCTCCAGGGGAGTGATACCCATCACCCGTGCGGTATCGTAAAAATTCACTCCCATTTCAGCGATGATATATGGCTTTGTTGTTCTCATTTTTATCCTTTTCCCTCCGGATCATAAATTCTCGATGAGTCCCATCACGCGGCGTCTTCCGCCCCGAAGATCATGAGACAGGAGCTTGTCCTGGAAATGCTGCCGGCTCTCCTTTGAGAGACCGATGTACATCTTCAGATTGCTTTCAATGATCTCATCCGCCGGATCCAGTCCGATGTAGGTGAAACCGTTCTCGTTGCTCACAAATCCGTGCCGCTCTTCTCTTGCATTCTGCGCCATGGCTATGGACGGGATCCCCAGCAGTGCCAGCTCGTAGCCGGTTCTTCCTCTGGAGGTCAGTGCCACATCACACTTCGTCATCAGCTCCGGCATGTTTGCCACGTCGTGCAGCACCTCGATGTTCGGATAGCTGTTATACTCCATCAGCTGCTCCACATTGTGCTTTGCACGGCCCAGTACCACGGTAAAATGTACGTCCTTATATTCTTCCTTTGCCGCAATGGCCAGGATCCGGTCGGAATAATTCTTCGGATCCGCACCGCCAAATGCCACGAACACGCGCTCCACCTTGTCCCGGATGGGGATGGGGTTGTACATGAGGAAGGTCTTTCCTGCGATATAATACTTCTCTCCGGCCCGAACCTGCGGCAGGTCGCTTTCGCTGTACAGCGCATTAAATACCAGATCCGCCTTAAGGATCCCTTCGCCGTCATCCTCAAAGTTCACGATCTTCCCATGAGGCAGAACTGCCTTCAGGCCGATCATATAATCGATGGTGGTGGAAAGGATGTCATTGATCAGAATGTCATACTGCTCTTCCCTGCACCGGTCGAAAAGCTCCGCGATCCCATTGACCGGGATCAGGGTATGTGTGGTGGTTCCGAATACCTTCGGATCCGTCTGATTGGAATCGTAATAAATGTCCGGCTTGGTATAAAACTCATCCGCCAGCTCCAGAGCCCGGTAGATATGGCCGATGCCCCGCTTATTGTTGCCGTTCACGTAGATGGCAACCTTCTTCTGACCCAGAGCCGCTGCCACAGCCTGCAGATCCGCAAAGGTATCCACGTCCACCGCTTCCTTCTCGGGAACCTCGAACACATCCACCTTCTCTCCGATCCTGGTCTTCGGTGTTACCACCGATGCCCTGGAAACCACAAAGGCTCCGGTCTCCAGATAACAGGGCGGAAGGTACTGCCGGTTCAGGCGTTCCTTGTAATTCGGAACCTTCTTCCCGTCCTTCACTCCCCAGGACAGGTGGGGCTGGTTGATGGCCGAGATCAGTGTGTCCAGGTCATTCTCCATTGCATAGGCTATGGCCTTGTCCAGTGTTTCCACGCTGAGGGTAGGGGAAGTGGGCTGCATGGTCACCACATAGTCCCATTCCACTGAGCGGTCCACCGCATCATCGATCACCGCATCCAGTGTCACATCATCCTCGCAAAGCCTTGCATCCCGGATCCGGACAGATGCACCCATCTGCTCTGCGATGATCCGGACTGCGTCCGAGTCCGTGGTTACCACGGTATCTGTGATATACTTCGACTCCAGTGCGTTCCGGATCGAGTAGTAGATCAGCGGTTTCCCGCCGATGATCCGGATATTCTTATTCGGTATTCCCTTGGAACCGGCTCTAGCCGGTATAACTGCCAGAATACGCATGTTTCACTAATCTCCTTTCCTGCTCTGCCGCCCTTTTTTCCTTCCGTTTTCGCTCCTGCATGATAAAGTCCGGCAGAAGGATCATTGCTATGATGATCGCCGACATCCGGTTTCCTCCGAACATATGATCCGTCAGTCCACGGAAGCACATGGTGAGGATACAGGCCAGATATACGCCGGTTTTGTTTCGGATCGCCCAGACCATGGCCCGCACAAGAAGGAACAAAAATGTGACGAAGCCGATGATCCCCATCCCTGCGTGAACAAACAGGAAGGAATTGTGGAGGTTGCCGTTATAGTGTCGAACCCACCACAGATTGTCCAGCCTGGTTCCGAAAAGCACATTCTTCGTACTGTTCCCCAGACTCTGCAGATATTCCGTCCAGCAGGCGATACGTCCGCCGCCGTCCAGTCCCTTATTCATAAATCGGTCAATTACATACAGGTCGGACAGATATTCCGTCATCATCTTCAGAAGCACGATCAGCACCGGGATCATGATCAGAACCAGCAGGAAGCCAAGCTTCACTCTGTCCCGGCGTGTTGCCTCATCCGCCAGATACAGACGGAGGATAACACCCGCCACCAGGATCGTCGCTGCCAGAAGTCCTCCACGGCCGCCTGCCATCAGGCAGAGCACCCATACCACACAGCTGTGGACGAGGGGGATCTTCTTTCCTCTTGCGTCCAGAAGGCTGTAGTACAGAATGATGGGAACCAGCAGATGGATGGATACGTAATTGTTGGAGGATCCTGCATACACAGGCGCCTTGGTCCCGTGCAGGGCAACCTTCGCCAGGACCACCATGGCGTTCAGGTACATGGCCACGAGATAGGTCCGCTCATCCACCTCTTCATCCAGCATCAGCGCTGCGACAAAGAAGGATGCTGTCATGATGGCACTCCTTACTTCCGTGTTGTTTCCCACCACGTAGGTATTGATCAGACACAGAAGGCCGGCACCCATGGCCATCAGCACCAGCGGACGCAGTCCGAAGGTTCTCCGGTTGGCATAGAACAGCACCATTCCCGTCAGGATCGACAGGTAATAGAAGCCGCTGGCAAGCGCCCCCGGGACCTGGTTCACCACGATGATGGCCAGAAAGTACATAAGGACTGCCGCAGATAATCCCAGACGATGCAAATCCAGATAACCGTATTTAGTTGTCTTTGTATCTGTTATCGCTGTCATTGATTCTTTACTGCTGAAGCTCCGCCTTAATGGTACGGATCACCTCATCCAGCTCCTCCTCGGTATTCGGAATACAGATCCGGGACGGATCCCGGTAGGTTTCCTTTGTCATTTCGAAGAAACGATCCCGATCCTCATCATCTCCCTCCAGACGCTTGAAGAGATGATACAGGAGCACGATCCTGGGCTCCTCATCCATCAGCAGCTTCGGCATGATGGTCGAAGTAGAAAGCAGTGTGATCAGAGTCATTTTCCCGGGATCGGAAGCAAGACAGATGCTCTCGAAGGGCATATTCTTGTATGCATATTCCTTAATGGGATTCTCATAGGTCCTTTTATCCCTGGGATGGCGCTTCACGATCACACGGTCGGCACCGAACTCCTCCTGCAGACGGTCATACAGCTTCACGATCTTCTCATCATCTGACGGAGAAAGGACCACCTCCTTCAGCGCATCCAGTATGATCACCGGCTCCTTGATCCCTTTTTCCTCCGTGATCTCAAAGACCGCTGCCAGATGCTCCTTCACCTCCGGATGCTTGTTGAAATTCGGAAGAGAATAGACCGGCGTTACATTTGTGGGATGCATGTTGCTGAAGAGATGGGGAGAATACATATAGTATCTCCGGGGCTTATACATCCGCTTTCCCTTCAGGATGATGCGCTTGGACAGCTGATCTCCCCTGCTGATCTTGAAGATATCCCGGTTGTCATAGCTGCCCTCGCCGTCGTCAAAGAAATAGATCCTTGTCTTGATCTCAAACTTTGAGAAGTATACCATCACCAGATTTGCGATAAATACATTGTGTGTGGCGTACATGGCCGTATAGCTTCGATCCGGGATCAGGATCTCTCCTGCCACCACATCGATCTGATGATACAGGGCAAAGATCCTTCTGTATCTCTGAAGTGTGCTGTCGGCGCCCCGCACATAACGGATGGCCTTTACCTTATCCAGCACCTTCACGGTATCGAAGATCTTCCGCTGGCGGATCCGCTCAGCCATCTCTGCTGCACCCTCAAACTGCGGGTCGATATAAAGATCTGCCTTCTCCTCCCTGTCCACCACCAGACTGATGGCTGACATTATCTGGAAGGGGGTTGTGCAGATATACATGGCGTCCATCTTTTTCATACTTCTACGTACTCCCTATAGCTTTTCTCTGTATCGATGATCACATCCAGACCGAGATTCGGATCCACCTGCTTCTCCTTGGGAGGAAGCGTCATGTAATCACCGTAGCGACGGGTCAGATACTTGTCCGGATCCGTCGGTCCGAAGAACTTCCTGCCCTCAAACTCCAGAAGGGTCGGCTTTCCGAACCACTCTCTGGGATAGGTGATGGCAGAGCAAAGCGTGATATCCTCTCCGTAATAATCCAGTACCTCTTTTCCCTTCGGTACACTCCGAAGCTTCCGGTCCATCCTGCGGATCACACGCTCACGCATCTTTCCACGGAACACCGTGAGGAAGAATTTGGACATCAGTTTCGTAGCCTTGCCGTGATTTCGCGGAATATATCCTGCAACCAAAACCTTATAGATATGAGATCTCCAGATGTTCAGCAGGAGACCCGGCTTTGTCTTCGGCGCATTGTAGAAGGGATAGATGTCGATGGCGATCCCCTGGTTGAAATCCATATGCTTATACTCATCCCACACATAGGCTGTCTCGGAATCCCGCAGCTTATATGCGATGGAAATGTAGTTCGGGTCCGTTTTTCTGGACTGAACAAAGTACCTCGGTCCGAATTCGTTCTGATAATGTGTCAGCTTGATGGCATCCTTCACCGGCATGATCACATCGATATCATGATCCCAGGGAATGAAGCCCTTATGCCGCATGGCTCCGATACAGGTTCCGTATGCCAGATAATACCGGAGGTGATGTCTCCGACAAACCTCATCCAGCTTGATCAGGAGGTTCAGCAGCACCTCTTTTCCGTCGTCCTTCATTTACGTCCTCCGTCCTACTCAAAACACTGATGGATCAGTTCAATGATGATGTCCTGTTCCTCAGCGGTCATCTTATTATCACTGGGAAGGCACAGTCCCCGCTCGAATATGTCCTGTCCGACATTCGAGGAGATGCCCTCGTCTATGTACGCATTACTCTTTGCTCTTCCGTTACCCGTTGCGGTAATGAAGGGATGATTCTGGTAAATGGGCTGCATGTGCATGGGCTTCCAGATCGGGCGGCCCTCTGCGTTATACTCCAGCAGCTTGTCCAGGATCTCGGTGGGACAGGTCTTTCCGGGCTCTGTCCGGTAAAGCACATCTCTGTCACTTCGCACCTGATGGCACATGGCCTCCGGCCGAATGGTGCAGCAGGAAAGCCAGAAGTTCGGCTCCGAGCATGCCAAATAGGGGTTCATATCCACCGGCAGGTCACTGAGGCCCTTTTTGTAACGCTCGTAAATGGCCTTCTTGCTTGCGATATGTTCCTCCAGATACGGGATCTGACCGCGGATCACGCCTGCGATCACGTTGCTCATGCGGTAGTTATAGCCCATCTCCTCATGCTGATACCAGGGAGCATCCTCACGGCTCTGGGTGGACCATTTCCGAACCTTGTTCGCCATCTCCAGATCATCTGTCAGAAGTAGACCGCCGCAGGAACCTGTAATGATCTTGTTTCCGTTGGTGGAAAGAACACCGGAGGGCGTACCGAAGCTTCCTGTCTGAATCCCCTTATAGGTTGCACCGAAGGATTCGGCCGCATCCTCAACGATCAGCGCGCCGTGTGCCTCGCACACTGCCTTGATCTCATCCATCTTGGCGGGTGTTCCATACAAATGTGCCAGCACCACCAACTTCACGTCCGGATACATGCTGAAGGCCTTCTCCAAAGCCACCGGATCGATGTTCCAGGTGTCATACTCGGAATCAATGAAGATCGCCTCACCGCCCTCATAGGCCACCGGATTTACCGTTGCATCAAAGGTCATATCACTGCAGAATACCTTCTTTCCTGCCAGGCATCCCCGGATGGGATCCGCCTGTCCGTACAGCTCCTCGGCCGCCAGCTTGATGGCCAGGTGCAGAGCTGCGGTTCCGGCAGAAAGACCGACGCAGTACTTTCTTCCCACCTTTCCTGCCACCAGACGCTCTACCTCATCGATGTTCTCACCGACTGTGGACATCCAGTTTGTAGCAAAGGCCTCCTGCACATAGGTCATTTCCTCCCCGTGCATGGTGGGAGAAGAAAGCCAGATCTTCTTCTCAAAAGGCTTCAGTTCTCTCCGCTTCTTGGGGTTGGGCGTAAGGCCCAGAACCTTGCTGAAGCAGTCGATCACACATTCCTGCTCCTCATCCGTCATCCGGGTATTCAGCGGAAGGGTGATCTCGTTTTTATACTGATTATAGGCATTCGGATAATCCTTTATATCGAAGCCCATGTCCCGATATGCGGTATACATGGGGAGCGGCTTATAATGCACGTTGGCAGCAACGCCGAAGTGAGACATCTCCATGATGATCTCGTTTCGTCTCTGCTCGTCGATCCCGTTCACCCGCACAAAATAGAGATGCTTGCTGGAATTCTTTGACACCTCCGGCGTCTGGATCACCTGGATCGGGAAATTCTCGAAGGCCTCATTGTAGCGGTCCACCAGCTGCTGTCTCCGCTTCAGTGTATCGGAATACCGCTTCAGCTGTGACAGACCGACTGCTGCCATAACATCCGTCATGTTGCACTTATAGGCCGGCTTCAGGATATCGTATTCCCAGCCGCCCAGCTGTGACTTCTCCAGTGCATCCTTGCTCTGGCCATGCAGTGTCAGGATCATCAGCTCGCGATAGATATCCTTGTCTGAGATCCCTTCGATACTGTTCCATACCAGGGCACCGCCCTCTGCTGTGGTCAGGTTCTTTACGGCATGGAAGGAAAATGCGGTAAAGTCAGCGATCTCTCCGCACATTTTATCTTTATACTTTGCGCCGAGAGCATGGGCCGCATCGGAAACGATGGCGATCCTGCCCAGCTTCTCCTGGATCTTCGTCTTGGGTTTGAAGAGACTTTTCTTCTTCTCAACGATCTCAAAGATGCGGTCATAATCGCAGACCACGCCGGCAAGCTCTACCGGGATGATCGCTCTGGTCCGCTCGGTGATAGCTGCTTCCAGCTTGTCGTAATCCATAAGATAAGTGTCCGGTTCCGTATCTACCAGGACGATCTTCGCACCTACATGTGTGATCACACTGGCACTGGAGGTAAATGTATAGGCTGAAGTGATGACCTCATCCCCTTCTCCGATGCCCAGGATACGAAGCGCCATCTCCAGACAGGAGGTCGCCGAAGCCAGGCAGACCGCCTTTGGTGTATTCACATACTTTGCGATGGCATCTTCAAATTCCTTTGTCCTGGGACCGGTGGTGATCCAGCCGGAACGCAGGGCTTTTGATACTTCCAGAATGTCTGTTTCCCGGATGTCCGGGGGTGAAAAAGGTATCTTCATATGATGCTCCTTCTTTCTGATTGCATACTTGGTCAGATTATACCACATTTTCCTCTGAAATGCACGTAATTTAAGGTATCTCCGACTACATAAAAGGCCCGCGATCCTGCGTGGATCCCGGGTCCTTTTTTTATTCTTGAGTTTATTCCTGTCCAGCCTGACTCCTCTTCACTTTTCCGGCAACGTCTTCTTCCTGCTCCCGCTGCTCTTCCTGTGATTCCTGCTCGATATTGTCTCGGTTCGGATGGTAGGTGGGCACGATCTGCTGAACGAATTCCCTGATATCATCCGGCTCATTCACCACATAATTTCCAAGCTGGGTGAGCTGTTCCATAAACTTACTTTCATCCATCTCGATGGGCTTACCGATATGGATCAGCCGGTTCTCCGTCTCCTGCATGCCCTCTTCCTTCATGAGCATCTCTTCATAGAGCTTCTCACCGGGTCGAAGACCTGTGATCTTGATCATGATATCCTCATTGGGCTTGTGGCCGGACAGAAGGATCAGGTTCTTCGCAAGATCCATGATACGTACCGGTTCTCCCATATCCAGTACGAAGATCTCTCCTCCCTTGGCATAGGCGCCGGCCTGCAGCACCAGCGATACCGCCTCCGGAATGGTCATGAAATACCGGATGATGTCCGGGTGGGTAACCGTCACCGGACCACCCTCGGCGATCTGCTTCTTAAAGAGCGGGATGACCGAGCCGTTGGAGCCCAGTACATTTCCGAATCGAACCGCCACAAAGGAGGTTTCCGACATCTTATCATAGGTCTGAATGATCATCTCACAGAG
>CADAXW010000046.1 GCA_902792005.1 uncultured Lachnospiraceae bacterium | reverse complement strand
AAACAATGGTTATACTTCAATGCGCAAAGAGGTAAATGCCTTTGTTATCACAAACGAAATACTGCAGGGTAGACAGGAGGTTGTCATGTCAGAAGAAGAAAGACTGTTTTTGGAAATCGTAGATCTGAAGAAGGGCTTCGGGTCGGGTGAGGCTCGCCAGGAGGTACTGAGAGGAATGAATTTCTCGGTAGCAAAGGGCGAGTTTTGTGTTCTGCTCGGACCCTCCGGCTCAGGAAAGTCCACTCTTCTGAACATCATCGGAGGAATCGACAATCCTGACAGCGGATATATCTCCATCAACGGCGACAAGCTGGAGGAGATGGGGGAGAAGGGGCTGACGCGGTACCGCCGGAAGCATCTGGGTTATGTGTTCCAGATGTATAATCTGATCCCGAACCTGAATGTGAAGGAAAATGTGGAGGTGGGTGCTTATCTTTCCGATAATCCACTGGAGATCGATGAGCTGCTGAAGACCCTGGGGCTCTATGAGCACCGCCATAAGCTTCCGAATCAGCTGTCCGGCGGTCAGCAGCAGCGAGTATCCATCGGCCGGGCCATCGTGAAGAACCCGGACATCCTTCTCTGCGATGAGCCTACGGGTGCGTTGGATTACAATACCTCCAAGGAGATACTGAAGCTCATAGAGGATGTAAATCAGAAGTACGGAAACACCATCATCATGGTAACACATAACGAAGCGATTAAGCAGATGGCAGATCATGTCATCAAGCTCCGTGACGGCGTGGTACGCCGCAATATCATCAACGAAGAGAAGATATCGGCAGTAGACTTAGACTGGTAGATGATCACGATCGGAGGACGGGAGAAATGAGCAAGAAGAAAATGAGGAACCCGCTTCAGAAGCGTGTCCCCAAAGAACTGATCGGTGAATGGAGGAAGTATCTGGTGATCTTCCTGCTGCTTGCCATCACCATCGGATTTGTGTCCGGTATGTATGTGGCAAATAACAGTATGCTTTCAGCCATCGATGAGTCAGTTACAAAATACGAGTTGGAATATGGTCACTTCGAACTGAACCGGAAGGCAGATGCGGATCTTCTGGCAAAACTGGAAAGCGGTGAGAAGGCAGATGTCTGGGCCTACGCAACTGATGAGGCCCGGAAGGAAGCGGATAAAGAGATCGAAAAGAAATCAGAAGAGCAGGCTGAGGAGCAGGCGAAGGCTTTGCTTCAGGCCGCCGGCGTACCGGTTTCGGATGCAGGCCTTGCAGAGATGAAGCAGAAGGTCATGGATTCTCAGGAATTCAAGGATGCGGTAGAGAAGGGCCGGAAAGAAGCTTACGAAGAGATCGATAAGAAGCTCGCAGAAGAAAAGGAGAAACAGGAGAACAAGAAGTCTGAGGAACAGAAGAAGGCGGAAGAAAACTTCTTCGCAGTTCCCGTGAAGCTGTATGAGAACTTCTACAAGGATGTGGAAGAGGATCATGACCTTGACGGGAAGAAGGACGGAAAGGTCCGCGTCTATAAGACCACGGATAAGATCAATCATTCCTGCTATCTGGAGGGTGAGGCGCCGAAGAATGATGCTGAGATCGCCATCGACCGTATGCATGCAGACAACAATAGTATCAAGGTGGGCGATACCATCCGGGTGCAGGGGAAGGACATGAAGGTCACCGGCCTCATCGCCATGGTGAACTACTCGACTCTGTATGAGAAGAATACGGATTCCATGTAGCCTTTGATTCCTATGACATCAGTATCCATTATAACTATGCATGGATGTACGACAGAGATGCGCTGGGAGATAAGGCCATCGACCTTGATGAATCGGAGGAGAAGCAGAAGGAGCAGCAGAAGATCCTGTCCGACAACTACATGCAGGCAGTACTTAGCCAGAGTGTTGTTGCGGATAGTGAACTGAAGGATTACGTGCCCCGCTACGGAAATATGGCGGTGAAGTTCGCTAAGGAAGATATCTCCGGTGACGAGGTCATGGTAGGGATCCTGCTGTATGTATTCATTGCGATGATCGCATTTATCTTCGGTGTCACCATTACAAGCACCATCAACAAAGAGGCTTCGGCCATCGGAACCCTCCGGGCGTCCGGTTATTCCAAGAGTGAGCTTGTACGGCATTACGTGACGCTCCCGGTGGTGGTGACGCTTGTTTCGTCCATTATCGGAAATGTACTGGGTTACAGCCTCTTCAAGGGCGTGGTCGTAAGCATGTATTACAACAGCTACAGCCTGCCGACCTATGTGACACTCTGGAATCCGGAGGCATTCATCCGGACCACACTGATCCCGGTAGCCATCATGATCCTGGTGACATGGATCGTGATCCGAAGAGCCATGAGGTTCTCGCCGCTTCGTTTCCTGCGTCATGATCTGCGGAGCAGCAAGCGGAAGAAAGCGGTGAAGCTGCCACATTTCCCCTTCTTCCACAGATTCCGGCTCAGAGTGATCCTGCAGAACATCCCCAACTATCTGGTGCTGTTCTTCGGCCTGGCCTTCGTCATGATCCTGCTGGCTTTTTCCTTCGGACTTCCTTCCACGCTGAACAGCTATACGGACAACGTGGTGGATGAAATGTTCGTAAAGAATCAGTACATCCTGAAGGAGACGGAGGATGAGGACGGAAATGTGCTGACCACGAAGACCGTCGGCGCAGAGAAGTTCAGTATGACGGACCTGAAGACCACGGACGGACCGAGAGTTGGTGAAGCTCTTACGGCATACGGTGTGTTGGATGACAGCAGATACCTCCCCATCCCGTCGGACCTCGCAGAGAATGAGATCTATGTCTCATCGGCTTACCGCGATAAGTTCAAACTGGAGGTGGGAGACACCGTTGTTTTGAAGAGGCCTTTCGAGGATGAAAAGTATTCATTCAAAATCGCAGGCGTGATGGACTATACCGGCGGACTGATCGTGATCATGCCGGAGGAACATTTTAATAAGACCTTCGGATATAAAGAGGGATCCTTCAGCGGATATATGTCCGATGAAGAGATCACGGATATCGAAAAGAAGAATATCGCGGCCTCCATTACGGAGGAGGACATCCTGAAGATATCCCGCCAGCTGAATCATTCCATGGGAGATTATATGTCCATCTTCCAGGTGGTATGCTTCTTCCTGGCCATGATCCTGATCTACATGCTGACCAAGGTCATCATCGAGCGTAACGAAAATGCAATCTCCATGGTGAAGATCCTGGGATATGAGAATAAGGAGATCGCATCACTGTACCTGATCAGTACCACCTGGTTTGTTCTGATCTCGGCCATCATCACTGCATTTGCGGGCGTGTGGGCTCTCAGCGGGATCTGGGTGGTACATGAACAAGATGGACGGCTGGCTGCCGGTACATTTCGGAGCAGTTGATTATATCTGGATCATCGGTATCACCTTTGGCGCATATCTGGTAGTCATGGTTCTGGATTATTTCCGGATCCGGAGAGTGCCCATGGACGAGGCGCTGAAAAATGTTGAATAAAACATTCCGGTTCCAAATACGTTCCAAATATGAACGAACTTTTAACAAAATTTGAATATTTTATATATTTAGGGGTTGACTTTTATTCATATTTGGGTATAATCAAGTTAGATGATCAAACAAACCTGATGACGCGAAGCAGTCCGAAATGCTGAGAAGAGGGTGGACGTGATCAGACAACTATGAGAGAGTTGTGAAGAATTAAAAAGGAGATTTGTCAATAAAAGGCGAATTCCAGAAAAAGAGAGCGGGTTGAACTGCTCTCTTTTTTCATTGCCTTTTTTCGTTGCCTTTTTTCATTGCGTTGATTGGTTGAATCGGGTATAATCTGACATGAGGGTTTCGGGACGGCGATGGTCCTGAAATCCGTTTTTATAGAACTTATATAAAGCTCGCTCGAAATCAGGGATTGAAATATGGCGTACGTAGCACTCTACCGTAAATTCCGTCCGGATACCTTTGATGAGGTAAAGGGACAGGATACGATTGTTACAACATTAAAGAATCAAATCAAGCATAATCGGATCGGACATGCGTATCTGTTCTGCGGGACCAGAGGAACCGGAAAAACCTCGGTCGCGAAGCTGATGGCAAAGGCAGTGAATTGTGAAAGCCCCGTGGACGGAAGTCCCTGCGGGACCTGTGACAGCTGCAGGAGGATCGCCTCCGGAGCGGCTATGAATGTTCTTGAGATCGATGCGGCCTCCAATAACGGTGTAGGCAACATCCGACAGCTGAATGAAGGCGTTCAGTATGCTCCCACAGACGGGAAGTACATGGTATATATCATCGACGAGGTTCACATGCTCACGGACGGCGCATTTAACGCCATGCTGAAAACCCTGGAGGAACCCCCGTCTTATGTGATCTTTATTCTGGCGACCACGGAATCCCACAGGGTTCCGGTGACGATCCGATCCAGGTGCCAGCGATATGATTTTAAGAGGATCGAATATACCACCATCGCAGATCGTATGGAGGATCTGATGCAGCGGGAAGCTGTATCGGCGGATCGGGAAGCACTGGAGTATATCGCCCGTGCGGCGGACGGCTCCATGCGTGATGCCCTGTCCATTCTGGATGAATGTGTTTCCTTTAATCTGGGCGAGACTCTGACGCTGGATCGGGTCCTTAAGACCATTGGTGCAGTCGATACAGAGATCTTCGAGAAGCTGACGGATGCCATTGCGGCAGATGACCCGGTGGCGGTGATGCAGCTGATCCATGAAGTGGTGTGGAAGGGAATGGACCTGACACGCTTCGTGGATGATTATGTATGGTTTCTGAGAAATATGCTGTTTCTTGCTCTGTCCCCCGGCCTCGGAAGCAGGCTGGATATGACGGAGGAGCAGGTGGCACTTCTGGTGGAGCTCGGCAAGGAGTTCAGCAGGGAGACCCTGGAACGGCAGCTTCATCTGATGCAGGAACTGTCTCAGGAGATCCGGTATTCCTCAGCGAAAAGAGTCACTCTGGAAATGGGTATGATCCGGCTGATGCGTCCGGAGATGCGTTCGGATTCCGAGAGTCTGATCGGCAGGATCGAACGCCTGGAAAAACGGGCGGGCGATGCGGAGGCGGAGGTGTTCCGTCTGAAGGAACGGCTGGAAAAGCTCCAGGAGGGTGGCGTGACGATCCAAAAGGTCACCGCGCCTAAAGAACCTCAGGAGGAGCTTCATGTCACGGAAGAGGAACGGGAGGAGGAGATCAGAAAACGGTTTTCTCCGGCGACGGCAGAGGATCTGCTGGCTATCAGAGATAAATGGTGGAAGGAGATCATTCCCCAGCTTCCGGAAACTGCAACCAAACGGTATCTGTCGAGACCGCAGGATTTTCGGTATGCGGTGTACCCCAAAACCCCGGAGAACGGATCCGGAGAAGGAGAACCGGTGCTTGAGATCCGGTTTATCGGAGATCCGAAGCTTGACAGGGCATTAAATGTGGCGATGTCCCATCTGGAACAGGGTCAGCAGATAGAGAATCTCTGCTCGGATATCGAGAAGATCACCGGCATCCGGGTGAAGGTCAAGTATAGTTCTGAAGATGTAATGCAGAGAGAAACGGCTTTAAGCGATCTTGCAAGCAAGATCAAATACGAGATAGAAGAAAAATAGGAGGACTTATCAAATGGCAAAAAGAGGTGGCTTCGGAGGCATGGGCGGTATGATGCCCGGAAATATGAACAACCTGATGAAGCAGGCACAGCGTATGCAGAAGCAGATGGAAGAGACCAAAGCTGCGCTGGAGGAAAAGGAATATGAGGGAACCGCCGGTGGTGGTGTCGTTAAGGTAAAAATGAACGGCAAAAAGGAGATCACCGAGGTTAAGATCGCCGAAGAAGTAGTGGATCCGGAGGATATCGAAATGCTGGAGGATCTGGTGCTTGCTGCTGTCAATGAAGTGATCCGTCTCCAGGTTGAGGATGAAACGGCTGAGATGGGCAAGATCACCGGAGGAGGAGGTCTTCCGTTCTAAAATGGATGTATATGGAGGAGAGGTAAACCGCCTGATCGAGGAGCTGTCGCGTCTTCCGGGAATCGGTGCGCGCAGTGCGCAGAGACTGGCGTTTTATATCATAGGTATGCCGGAGGATCGGGTGGAGGCGCTTGCTTCTTCCATCTCCGAGGCAAAAAAGAAGATCAAGTACTGCAAGCTCTGCTGTACCATGACGGATCAGGAGCTCTGCCCCATCTGTGCTTCCAAGACCAGGAATCATCGTCTCATCATGGTGGTGGAAAGTCCGAGGGAGCTGGCGGCTTATGAGCGGACCGGTCATTACGAAGGGGTATATCATGTGCTGCACGGGGTGATCAATCCTGCGGCAGGCATTGGGGCACAGGACATACGGCTGAAGGAGCTGATGCTCCGGCTGCATGATGACTGTGATGAGCTGATCATAGCCACCAATTCCAGCGTGGAAGGCGAGGCTACAGCCATGTATATCTCGAAGATGGTAAAGCCTGCAGGGATCAAATGCAGCAGGATCGCCACAGGGGTACCGGTTGGCGGCGATCTGGAATGCACAGACGAGGTTACACTGCTCCGCGCACTGGATGGGCGTGTGGAGCTCTAAAAGAGTATGATAAGGAGGGTTACAAGATGAAGAAAATCGGTATGCTTACCAGCGGGGGCGACTGTCAGGCACTGAATGCAACGATGCGCGGCGTGGCAAAGGGACTGGAGAATCTCTTTGGTATCGGCGAAGTTGAGATTTATGGATTTAAGGATGGTTACAAGGGACTGATCTATGGAAATTATCAGAAGATGAAGCCCATGGATTTCACCGGCCTTCTGAATAAGGGCGGTACGATCCTCGGAACCTCCCGTATGCCGTTTAAGATGATGGATGTTCCCACGGATGACGGTGTGGAAAAGGTTCCTGCCATGATCAAGACCTATAAGAAGCTGGAGCTGGACTGCCTGGTGGTTCTGGGCGGAAATGGTTCTCAGAAGACGGCAAATCTTCTTTCCCAGAACGGACTGAATGTGGTTGGCCTTCCCAAGACCATCGACAATGATATCTGGGGAACCGACGTTACATTTGGCTTCCAGAGCGCAGTGGATGTTGCGACCCATGCCATTGACTGCATCTATACCACCGCAGAATCTCACAGCCGTGTATTCGTCATTGAGATCATGGGACATAAGGTTGGCTGGATCACACTGTATGCCGGAATTGCCGGTGGTGCAGATGTTATCCTTCTTCCTGAGGTTCCCTATGATATGAAGAAGGTTTATAAGGCCATCGAAAAGCGGACTAAGCAGGGCAAGCGCTTTACCATTATCTGTGTAGCAGAGGGCGCGATCCCGAAGGAGGTTGCAAAGCTTCCCAAGAAGGAACGCAAGGAAGCGGTTGCTGCACTTCAGCATCCGTCCATCGCTTACGAGATCGCTGACCAGATCCGTTCCAAGTTCAGTGCGGACGTTCGTGTCTGCATGCCGGGACATACACAGCGCGGCGGAAGCCCGGATGCGTATGACCGCTTTATCTCCAGCCGTTTCGGTGCAAAGGCTGCAGAACTGATCCGCGATAAGGATTTTGGCAAGCTGGTGGTTATGCTGAATAACGAAGTGACTGCGATCCCGCTGGAGGAGACTGCAGGAAAGTTAAAGTATGTGGACGTAGATAATCAGGCGATTCAGGAGGCTAAGACTCTCGGAATCTGCTTCGGAGACTAAGAGGAAAAATGTGGAAAAGCACATTCTTTAAAATTTTGATCAGGACGGTTCTTTTTATCCTTGTGTTTGCAGGAACCGCCCTGATCGTAAATGTATGGAACAACCGGGGGAGCAGTCAGGCTTATGTAGAGCTTGGAGGCGAAACTCTCCCGGTTGTTTATACGTACTACGGAGAACAGCGTCTGACCTGTCTTCCTGCGTATAAGCAGGAGATGGATCCTTCTCTGATCCGGGACTCCGTCGTTCCGGTCACGAAGGATCATAAGGTGACATTTTCCGTAGATAAACGGGGGGGCTCCATCGGGGAGGTCTCCTATCAGCTGCGCGATTCCACAGGAGAAACTCTGATCGAAGAGGGTAGTCTTACGCCCTCGGATGTAAGCGAAGGCATATCCTTCTGTACTGCAGAGCTGCGAATGGATCTGAAGACGGATGAGCAGTATGTCTTCCAGATAAAAATGAGTCGTACCGGGGGAGACCTGATCTATTATACCCGGATCGTTCAGACGGAGCGGGAGTATCTCCAGCAGTATATGGAGGCGGCGGAAAACTTCCATGCCCTGCTTCTTGCGGAGAAAAATGATGCAAGAGAAAAGGAGATCAAGGCCTACCTGACAGAGGAGGCTCCGGAGGAGTATGACAAGGAGGATATGGGATTTGTTTCTCTTTTTTCCTCCTACGAGGCTCTGACCTGGGGCGAGATGAAGACAGAGATCACCGGAAATATCGAAACGGCGCTGACTGAGTTCTATCGGGACGGTGCCACTGTGGTTTATCGGTATTATCTGAATACCGTGGAGGAGGAAACGCAGGAGATCCGAACCTACCGGGTGGATGAGTATTTTGTCCTGGAGTATGTGCCGGAGATGGCAGCGGCGCGGATCACGGATTATTTTCGCCGTGTGAACCGTCAGTTCGTCAGCACGCAGTTTGAGAAGGATGTCAACGGGATCCGGATCGGTCTTGCGGATCAGGACGTGGTCTTTATGACGGATGCGGATAATCAGCGGACGGTTTTCGCTGTGGATGGCGGGATCTGGTATTACGACTACAATGCCTCTACTCTGACCAGGATCTATGGAACGGAGTCTGACCAGTCGGAGTTTTCCAATCGTGAGGGCGTGAAGGTCCTTTCCGTGGAGGAAAAGGAGGTTTACTTTGCCATCTATGGAAGGATGAGCAGCGGCACTCATGAGGGCGAGAACGGAATCCTGGTGCAGCGGTTTGATACGGAAAAACGTATCCTCACGGAATGCGCATTTATTACTACAAACCTGCCCTATGAATGGCTTTCGGAGGAGGCAGGACAGCTGCTTTATCTGAATAAGAATACGAATATGCTGTACTTCCTGCTGGGTGGACAGCTTCGGTCCCTTTCCCTTGAGACAGGGGAAGAGGAGATCCTGGCAGAGGGAATGTCAGCCGTATCGGTGCTGATCTCACGGGACGGAAGTGTGATCGCCTATCCGAGAGACAAGGATAAAACACCGGGCGCGGAGGAGATCGTTCTCTGGGATCTGGTAAGCCTGAAGCGTACCATCATTAAGGAGGATGGTATGCAGCTTAAGGCATTGCGGTTTATCGGAGAGGATTTTGTGTACGGTTCCGCAAAGAAGGAGAATTCCTCCCTTGCAGCGGATGGTTCACCGAGGCTTTACTACAGCAGTCTGAAGATCCTTCACCGGGACGGCAGTCAGGAGAAGGACTATTCCAAGGCGGGAATGGTGGTTTCGGATGTTCGTTTTCTGAACAATACCATCTACCTCAGCCGGAAGTTTGAAAGTGTGGAGGGTTCATCCTTCGCAGAGGCAAGTCCGGACTTTATCACCTATAAGCTGGAGGATGAAAAGGGAAAAACCATTCTCAGCAAGGAGGATGGTGTGAATGGCTACGCCATCGTATATCCTGAGGATATCTATATGACATCTGTACCGGAAAGCCTGATGGCGAAGGCTGCCACCAAAGCCGGAACTCAGCTGAACGTGAAGGGAGCTGTGGAGGATGGCTGCGGATATCTCTTCCGGGCCGGCCGTATGATGGGTATCTATGAATATGCAGGAACCGCAGTCCGCATGGCGGTAGAGAATCGGGGCTATGTGGTGCTCCGTGACGGAAGTACTCTGTATCGGAGACGGACAGGTGCCCCCTATCTGACCGTGGCGGACAAGGTGAAGTACCAGAAGGCAGAGAGCGGAGCAGACGGCTATGCGGCATGCCTTACCATGGCGCTTCAGATGGCAGGGGTGGAAACACCCTACGACACGGTAAAGCAGGAGCTGGAAGCGAGACATGGAGACTGGGACGGTACATTTGACGAGCTTAGTAAAGGGACAGTGAAGGGACTGAATCTGTCCGGAGCAGATCTGGATACGGCACTGCTTTTCCTGGGAGACGGGATCCCGTTTGCCACCAGGTATCGTGGACGTTATGTGTTTGTGGTCAGCTTCAATGCGGATGCGATCCGGTACTATGACCCCATCCTTGGGGAGGAGGTCAGGGTCGACAGGTTCACATTCCGAAATGGTGTCGTGGATGAGGGAAATGAATTCTACACTTATGTAAAGTGATCCCAGTAATATAAAGTATTCTTTAACTATCATTCACCATTTCTTCACAAATTGAACCTAACTTCTTCATACTTTCATGTTATCTTTAAATTGTTCCAAATGAAGGAATCTATACCTTCCCCCACATTTTTTCATACCTTGGACCCGTTGATTGCCCAGCGGGTCCTTTGTTATGCCTGAAAATAGGGAGGGAAGGCCGGTGGGCGTCACATTTTCTTGCTAAATCCCCGTTTTTTTGCTATAGTCATCAAGTACATTTGTGCGAGAGGAGTGAACGCAATGAACAAACAGAAGAAACCGTTTATAACAAAGGAACAGGTGGAAGAGATCGTGTCCAAATACCCGACACCCTTTCATATATATGACGAAAAAGGGATCCGCGAAAATGCGCGCAGGATGCATGAGGCATTTTCCTGGAACCCGGGCTTCAAGGAATATTTTGCCGTAAAGGCGACACCGAACCCGACGATCCTTAAGATCCTTCATGAGGAGGGCTGCGGAACGGACTGCTCCTCCCTGGCGGAGCTGATGATGTCCGAGAAGTGTGACATCGTCGGAAGGGAGATTATGTTCTCGTCCAATGATACGCCGGCGGAAGAGTTTGCCTATGCAGCAAAGCTGGGAGCGACCATCAATCTGGATGATATCACCCATATCCCCATGCTGGAAGAGACCTGCGGGATCCCGGAGCGGATCTCCTGCCGTTTCAATCCCGGCGGATATTTTGAGATCTCCAATGCCATCATGGACAATCCCGGAGATTCCAAGTACGGAATGACGAAGGCCCAGCTGATGGAGGCTTACAGCTATCTGGCGGCACACGGCGCGAAGGAATTCGGAATGCATGCCTTCCTGGCAAGCAACACCGTAACAAATGATTATTATCCCACGCTGGCGGGCATTCTGTTCCGCCTGGCGGTAGAGATCAAGGAAACGACCGGCGTGTCACTGTCCTTCATCAATCTGTCCGGAGGGATCGGAATTCCCTACAAGCCGGATCAGGCAGGAAATGATATTGCTGTCATCGGCGAAGGCGTAAGGAAGGTCTTTGAAGAGATCCTGGTTCCTGCAGGCCTTGGAAATGTAAGTATTTTCACCGAGTCCGGCCGTTTCATGCTGGCACCCTACGGTCATCTTGTGACAAAGGCCATCCATGAGAAGCACATTTACAAGGAGTACATCGGTGTGGATGCCTGCGCAGCAAACCTGATGCGCCCGGCCATGTATGGCGCTTATCATCATATTACGGTTCTGGGGAAGGAGGATGCACCTCTGGATCAGGTATATGATGTTACCGGCTCTCTTTGTGAAAACAATGACAAGTTTGCCATCGACAGGAATCTGCCGAAGATCGACATGGGAGATTATCTGGTGATCCATGATACAGGCGCGCATGGCTTTGCCATGGGATATAACTACAACGGACGTCTGCATTCCGCAGAGCTTCTGCTCCGGGAGGATGGATCCGTGATCGAGATCAGAAGACCTGAGACAGTGGAGGACTACTTCGCAACACTGGATGGTTACTGGAATATAGAAGTGTGACATGTGACAAAAAACGTGACAACGGGGACAGTCCCCTCTGTCACGAAATCCTGGGATTTCGTGACAAGGGGGACTGTCCCCGTTGTCACGTTTACTCGGCGATGGTTTCCGGTGCGGGATAATCCACGCCAAAGGTTTCGACGGTAACGGTTTTCATTACCTGCGGCTCTACCGGCTTGTCGGCCCAGCCGGTTCTTGTCATGGCGATGTTGTCCAGGACATCCTCACCCTCTGTCAGCTTGCCGAAGGCGGCATACTGTCCGTCCAGATGCGGAGAATCCTTATGCATGATGAAGAACTGGGAGCCTGCGGAGTCCGGACGCATGGAGCGCGCCATGGAGATGACACCCCGTGTGTGCTTCAGATCGTTTGCGAATCCGTTCCCTGAGAACTCTCCCTTGATGGAGTATCCGGGGCCGCCTGTTCCGCGTCCGTCCGGGTCGCCGCCCTGGATCATGAAGCCGCTGATGACTCTGTGGAACACAAGGCCGTTATAGAAGCCCTTGTTCGCCAGAGTGATGAAATTGTTGACTGTGTTGGGCGCGATTTCCGGATATAATTCCAGTTTCATCACGCCGCCGTCCTGCATAGTGATCGTTACAATAGGATTTGCCAAAATATTGCCCTTCTTTCCTTGAATTTTTTCATAAAAGATGATATTATATGATAGCATTATTGTAAACTTAGTGCAAGTATGCCCTTTTACAAAATTTATGGATAACTCAGGAGGGTTCGGGACATGACCCCGGGCAAAATTTCAATCAAAATCGTAAAGATCATGATCGCTCTCTGCGCCATGCTGGCATTGGGAATGATCGTTATGACACGGATCAAGGAATACCGTGCCGAGTATGAAGCAGAGATGACCAACACGGAAACCAAGAAGGGTGTGGATGTGAAGGTTGTGATCCCCGAAAATGCATCGGTAAAACAGATCGCGCACATTTTATATAAAAACGGACTGATCAAGTTCGAGGGCGCATTCGTTGACCGGCTGCAGGATTCGGAATATCGGGGAATGCTGAAGCACGGAACCTATACACTGAACACCGGAATGAACACGCTGGATATGATGGCGATCATGTCTGCGGAGGATGAGACCGGCGGAGTTCTGCAGAAGCTGGTAGTTCCGGAGGGCTTTACGATCGATCAGATTGCGGCGCGCTGCGAGAAGCAGGATATCTGTACCGCGGATGAATTCATCAATGCATGTAAATCGGTAACAAAGACCAAGTTCCCGTTCCTGGAGGACGTGCCTGCGGGTGTGGACGTGAAGTATCGTCTGGAGGGATACCTCTTCCCGGCGACCTATGATATCACGGCCGAGACCACCCCGGAGTCCCTGGTGGAATGGATGCTGGATACATTTACGATCTATTACAATGACAAGCTTCAGGCGAAGGCGGCTGAGCTGGGACTGAATTCCTATCAGGTTGTCAGCATGGCGTCCATGATCGAGCGCGAGTGCCGGATCCCGGATGAGCGGCCGGTGATCGCGGGAGTCATCAACAACCGTCTGAAGGATGATATGCCATTGCAGATCGACTCCACCGTACTGTACCCCATTACGGATGGGATGTACGACCGGCAGGAGGTTACATACGACGATCTGGAGGTGGATTCGCCGTATAACACATACAAGTACACCGGCATGCCGGCGGGACCAATCTGTAATCCCGGTCTGGCCTGCATCGAGGCAGTCCTGGAGCCCACAGAGCATAACTATTACTACTACCATATCGTGGATGCGGAGACAGGTGAGCATGCATTCTTCGAGACATATGAAGAGCATGTGAATTCCGGTGGAAAGACAGTAGAACAGATGAAACAGGAAGCCGAAGGCGGATCCGACGACGGAGAATAACAGACTGATAAAGACTAGAATAGAAATAGAAAGACGCAAAGGGGAGGAACAAGAAAATGAGAAGCTTCAGTTTTCATGCGAAAACAATCGGAAAGGAGCGTTACCTGACCTACATCCTTGGAGAGGGGATGGAGTTGGATGAGGACACCCTGGATTTTCTGGAAGATGAGAGTCCTGTTGAGCTTGTCAGAGTGATCTTTGAACAGGATGAGGATTATGATTATCTCACCTACGACATTTCCGGCAAGATTTCCCTGGAAAAGTATACCTCGGGAGTTGTAAGCAAGGAGACCGTATTAAAGATTCTGAGAAATGTAGCGCTTGGGCTGATCAGCTGCAAGGAGCAGGCACTGCATCTGGCATACATCCTGCTTCATAAGGGCTTCATCTACATAGATCCGGATACACTGAAGATGGAATTCATCTGTCTGCCGGTGGAGGGAGAAGCATCCGTATCAACGGAGTTCAAAGGCTTTATCCGCCAGCTGATCGCAAACTTCAAATATGATCTGGACGGCGATGTAACCTATGCCGGTACACTTCTTGCATTTATCAACGGAGATTCCTTTAACCTTCGAAACCTCATCGGCCTGACAGAAGCGCTGATGGAGGATGAAGGGATTGAATATGACGAAGAGGACACCAGCATCTCTACAGAGGACGGAGAGGTTATCGATGATGCAGTTCCGGAAGCAGAAGGCGGCGTGAACAGCTTCATGAATGATCTCGGAGCAGAAGGCGAAGAACTTCCCGAGATCGGCGATGATGAAGAAGATGATGTGGAGATGACCGAAGCGGCTGAGGAAGCTGTAGAGGAAGTTGCAGAGGAAGCTGCAGAAGAGTCTGCAGAGGAAGCAGCAGAAGAGCCTGCAGAGGAAGCAACTGAAGAAGTGGCAGAGGAAGCTGCGGAAGAAGCAGCAGAGGAAGCAACTGAAGAAGCGACTGAAGAAGCAACTGAAGAAGCAGCTGAGGAAGCTGCAGAGGAAGCAGTAGAAGAAGCTGCAGAGGAGCCTGCAGAAAAAGCGGCTGAAGAACCGGAAGAAGAGCCGACACTGGAAGAGCTTGCAGAGAAGGCAAAGAGACTTGCAGAAGAGGCAAAGCAGGCAACCAGAGGTGCCCGCAACAGCGGTAAGAGCATCAAGGTCAGCAGAGCTGCCATCATCCAGAATGCAGCAGCGCAGGAAGCTGAGATCGTTCATGAGACCGGCGATACTTCCAGCACAGAGCTGCTGAAGTCCGATGAGATTGAAGAAGTTTCCAGAGTATCCAAGAATGCGAAGGAAAAGAAGAATGTTGTTACTGAAGATATCAAGAATCTGACCGCAGAGGAAGAGGAAACAAAGAAGGGCGGAAAGAAGAAGGCGAAGGCAGAAGAGCCGGCACCGGCTGTCGGAACCACCGGAACCCTTGAGGGCCCGGCGATCAAGGTAAATCCGTACCTGATCCGTGAGACCACAGAAGAGCGGACCATGATCACGAAGAATGTATTCCGTATCGGTAAGGCAAACCGTGGTGTTGATTATCACATCAGTGGAAACGGTGCTATCTCAAGACAGCACGCCATCATCACCAAGAAGGATGACGGATATTACATTAAGGACAACAAGTCCACAAATCACACATATGTGAATGGAAAGGAACTGGCAGAGGGCGAAGAGGTTCTTCTGACAAACAATTCCAGAATTCGTCTCGGTGACGAAGAATTCATGTTTAAGTACTAGGATTGGGGGAAAGGTGTAGCATGAAGAAGTATAGGATTGACATTGATAAAAACGGGAATTTCCAGTCTGCAAAGCATTATCTGGATGTAAATGAACAGGTAGATGAGCGCGTGCTGGAGCGCGCAAGAACCCTGATGATCCAGGGCCTGATGCAGACGCAGTATATCGAGAATGACGGCCAGAGAACACTGGTTGCAAATGTACCGAATTTCCCGACGCTGAATGCTTATATCCAGAAGGAAATGCGCAAGAAGGATGTACTTATCATTCTGAAAAACCTGGCCATTACATTTTCGGCTGGATCAAAGGGCATACCGGTGAGCGGTATCATCAAGAATGATGATTTTATCTATGTGAATCCGGCCAATGAGCAGACGATCTGCCTGCTCTTCCCGATCAAACAGGATAGTATCGATGTTACAGAGATCCCCTCCTTCTTCCGGGAGCTGATCTCCAAGATGAAATTCGATGAGATTGACCGCGACAATTATGTCGCAAGGCTGCTCACTGAGGTGAACGCATATCAGTTTAATCTGGAGCGGTTTATGAAACTGCTGGATGATCTGTTTGTTACAGCAGGACAGGATGGTCCGACAGGCAAGGTGAATCGCGCAGAAGTGATGAGAAATCGCGCGGCAGGTCCGCAGGGAATGCAGCCTGGTATGCCGCCGCAGGGTATGCCGCCACACCGCAGGGAATGCAGCCTGGTATGCCGCCGCAGGGAATGCAGCCTGGTATGCCACCGCAGGGAATGCAGCCTGGTATGCCGCCGCAGGGAATGCAGCCTGGTATGCCGCCGCAGGGAATGCAGCCTGGTATGCCGCCGCAGGGTATGCGCCCCGGAATGCCGCCACAGGGTATGGCACCGCAGGGCATGCAGCCTGGTATGGCACCACAGGGAATGCCGCAGGGTATGCAGCCTGGAATGCCGCCGCAGGGTATGGCACCGCAGGCACCTGAAATGCCGAAGGCACCGGAAGCACCGAAAGCACCGGAAATGCCGAAGACACCGGAAGCGCCGAAAGCACCTGAAATGCCGAAGGCACCGGAAGCCCCGAAAGCACCGGAAATGCCGAAAGCACCGGAAGCACCGAAGGCACCTGAAATGCCGAAGGCCCCGGAAGCACCGAAAGCACCGGAAATGCCGAAGGCACCGGAAGCCCCGAAGGCACCGGAAATGCCGAAGGCCCCGGAAGCACCGAAAGCCCCGGAAGCACCGAAAGCACCGGAGGCACCGAAGGCACCTGAAATGCCGAAGGCCCCGGAAGCACCGAAGGCACCGGAAGCACCGAAAGCACCGGAAATGCCGAAGGCACCTGAAATGCCGAAGGCACCTGAAATGCCGAAGGCACCTGAAATGCCGAAGGCACCGGAAGCACCGAAGGCACCGGAAGCACCGAAAGCACCTGAAATGCCGAAGGCACCGGAGATGGCAAAAGCACCTGAAATGCCGAAGGCACCTGAAATGCCGAAGGCACCGGAGATGCCAAAAGCACCTGAAATGCCGAAGGCACCGGAAGCACCGGAAGCGCCGAAGGCACCGGAAGCCCCGAAGGCACCTGAAATGCCGAAGGCCCCGGAAGCGCCGAAAGCACCTGAAATACCGAAGGCACCGGAAGCACCGAAAGCACCTGAAATGCCGAAGGCCCCGGAAGCACCGAAGGCACCTGAAATGCCGAAGGCACCCGGAATGGCACCGCAGGGAATGCCGCAGCCTGGAATGCCGCAGCCTGGAATGGCACCGCAGGGCATGAGACCTGGCATGATGCCGCAGCCTGGAATGCCACAGCCTGGTATGGCACCGCAGGCACCGACTGCACCGCAGGCACCGACAGCGCCGCAGGCAGTACCGGTAGCACCGCAGGCACCGACAGCGCCGCAGGCGGCACCGGTAGCACCGCAGGCACCGACCGCGCCTCAGGCAGCACCGACCGCGCCGCAGGCACCGACCGCACCGCAGGCGCCGACTGCACCGCAGGCACCGACTGCACCGCAGGTCGCACCGGCAGCACCGGCAGCGCCGACCGCACCGCAGGCAGCACCGGCAGCACCGCAGAAAGAAGTACCGAATCCTACATCCGAGCTGAAAGCAGCACCGGAATTAGATATAAGCGCAATGATGGGTAATGGCCCGGCCGCACCGAAGGCACCTGAGATGCCGAAGGCACCGACCGCACCGCAGGCAGCACCGGCAGCACCGCAGCCAGCACCGGCAGCACCGCAGGCAGCACCGGTTGCACCGGTTGCACCGCAGGCAGCACCTGCAGCTCCGAAGCCGGCCGCACCGGGAGCACCGGAACCGAACTTCGTACGTCAGAATACGAAGGAGCGGATCATGATCGTGAAGGACCGCTTCACCATCGGAAAGTCCAAGTTGCATGCTGACTATTCGCTTGAGAACAATTCAGCCATCAGCCGTACGCATTGTGAGATAATCCGCAGGAATGGCGTCAGCTATCTGCGTGATCTGAATTCAACCAACGGAACTTATGTGGATGGTATGCGTGTGAAACCGGGAGAAGAGATTCTCCTGAAGAACGGCTCTATCATCCGTCTGGGTGATGAGGACTTTATCTTCCATTTAAGAAAAGATTGAGAAAAGATAAAGAAAAGAAGGCTGACACGAAATAATAAAGAGGGATGAGCGGCATCCCCTTCGGGGGATGCTGTAAGGGAGAATTAGGAATGGAGTTTACAGCAACCTATAATACAGACATCGGGATCCGGAAGAATACAAATCAGGATTCCCTTGCGATCCGGATCATCGATTCCCCGGTGGGAAAATGCGCATTCGGAATCGTGTGTGACGGAATGGGTGGACTGGCAAAGGGCGAGCTGGCATCGAAGGAAGTCATTCTGGCTTTCTGCGACTGGTTCGATAAAAAATTTGCAGATATGATACTAAGCGGAACATTTACGGTGGCAAAGCTTAGAGCGGATTGGAACGATATCATTCAGTATCAGAACCAGAGACTGGGGAGATACGGAGCAGAGAACAATCTGATGCTTGGAACCACAGTATCCGCGATCTTGATGTGCAATGACGAGTTTTACATTGTACATGTCGGGGACAGCCGGATCTATGAAATGTCGCAGGAAGGCGTTCGCCTTCTGACAAATGATCAGACCTTTGTGGCAAGGGAAGTTGCCAACGGACGTATGACGCCGGAGCAGGCGCTGACGGATCCGAGACGAAGCGTGCTTCTGCAGTGCGTGGGTGCTTCAAATGTAGTCGAGCCCGACTTTGTAAAGGGACATCTGAAGAAGGGGGCGACCTACATGCTCTGTTCCGATGGTTTCCGTCACCAGATCTCTGATGAGGAGATGGTAGATAAGCTGGGACCGGATGCATGCATGACAGAGGAAGAGATGAAGTACGGATGTGTTTATCTCACCGAGATCGTAAAGAATCGGAAAGAAACCGATAATATCACCGTTGCGGTTATAAAAACTATGTAGTGGGGAAGAGTTGCAATGACAAGAGAAGGGACCGTCCTGGACGGAAAATATGAAATACTGAAAGAGATCGGCCGCGGTGGTATGTCTATCGTGTATCTCGCCCGTGATAACCGACTGAACAAGCAGTGGGCTGTCAAGGAGATGAAGAACGATGGCTCCAAGAGCACCGAGACTCTTCTGAAAGGTTTGGAGCGCGAGGCAAACATTCTGAAGAATGTGGATCACCCCGTACTCCCCAGAATTGTTGACATCATTAACAGTCGTGGAACGATTTATGTAGTAATGGACTTCATCGAGGGTACGAACCTGGGTGATGTTCTTAAGTCAGAGGGTGCGCAGTCTCAGGAAGATGTAATTGACTGGGGACGTCAGCTTGCATCTGCGCTGGATTATCTGCATTCCATGGATCCTCCGATCATTTACCGTGATATGAAGCCGGCAAATGTAATGCTGAAGCCGGAGGGCGGCGTTAAGCTCATCGACTTCGGTACGGCGAAGGAGTATACCATTGAGAACAATGCGGATACGACTGCACTTGGTACCCGTGGTTATGCGGCACCGGAGCAGTTCGGTGATGCGCAGGGCCGAGGCATCTATAATACGGATGCACGTACCGATATCTACAACCTGGGTGCGACGCTGTACCACATGGTAACAGGAATGAACCCCTGCGAACCGCCCTATGAGATCAAGCCCATCCGTCAGTGGAACTCATCACTTTCCACCGGTCTGGAGCAGATCATCCTGAAGTGTACGCAGGCAAACCCGAATGACAGATATCAGTCCTGCTCAGAGCTGCTTTATGCGCTGGATCATTATACAGAGCTGGATGATTCCTATAAGAAAGCAAATAAGAAGAAAGTGATTCTCTTCGGAGCATGTGCGGCTCTGACCGTCGCTTCCGCCATCACAGCGGTTGTAGGCTATACAGGGATGCGCAGAGAAGAAAAAGAGAACTATTCTGCATATATTGAAGAAGGAAACAGCCTTAAGGTTCAGAAGAGATATCCGGAAGCTGCAGGGCAGTATAAGCTGGCCTTCGATCTGAAGCCGGATGAAGCAGATGCCTATGTGGATTTCATCGATCTCTATATCGATGCGTCTCAGGATCCTGCTGTTACCAAGGGGAACAAGCTGGAGATCAAGGACGGTCTCACCGTGGTTGCGACCCGTGTAGACAGCGGCGATTCAAAGGTGAATGAAAATGCCGAGGTTCTGTTCCGTCTGGGACTGGCCTACTTCACCATGTCGGAGCCGGATTATTCTGCTGCTGACAAGTATTTCCGTATGGTTCCGTCGGATGATCCGTCCTACGGAGAACTGGCAGGCTACTACGAGAGTATCGCATTTATGCGTTCCAGTAATGTGGAAAATGCAAACGAACTGCTGGAGCAGGTAAACAAGTTTGCTGATTACAACAGCAGCCGTTTCAATAATACAGATCAGCAGAAGTTCATCAACTACCAGACCCTTGGTTCGATCTACGCAAGATACAGCACAACAGAGGGTATCGCCGAGAAGGGTGAGGAAGTCATCAGTAAGGCACTGGAGGATCTGGAAGAGTACAACGGCGAGAATGCAACCAGATATGATTATGATTTCAATAACTATCTGGCGGAATTCTACTACGTACTGGGACAGAAGAATCCGGACAACTACCGTCTGGCGCTGAATGCATGCAACGAGGTTGTAAACCAGATCAAGGGTAATATGAATCTTCTGGAAGCAGAGGGCGATAACGAAAGCCTTGTAAGCTACCGGAAGTCCTATGAAGAGAAAATGTGCCGTATCGCCGAGATCTACGGCCTTGAGGGCAATTTCGAGCAGGCGGTGGCAACCTATAAGGAAGCAGAGGATGAGCTGAAGGCAGTCGGAAGCAGTGCGGATGAGAACCTGGCAAGAGTTTATACGAAGCACCTGTTCTACGTATATCAGACCTTCTCTGAAAAGGAGAGCGATATCACGAAGTGGTCCGCAGCTGACAGGAAGACCATCCTGGAGGTTTATGATGCGGGTCAGAAGGTAAGTGGAATCGAAAAGAATAATAACTGGGTGAAGAGAGTTGGAGATATGGAGACACTTAAGAAGATGAACTCCTCATCTACAACAACACCGGAAGGAGAGTGACAGGCATGTATCGTACATTATTTTTTGCCGGACTGATCCTGGCAGTGGCTTTCCTGATTGCTACCATCGTGCTCTTCTTTGTTCTGAAGATTCCGAAAGCATTGGGAGTTGTAACAGGTCGTACACAGAAGCGTGCGATCGAGGAGATCAGAGCCGGTGGTCTGGAGGCAGTATCCAAGAGAAAATCACGCGGCTCCAGAAATATTCATGTTCGTGAAGTAGAAATGGAAACCGGATCCCTTTCGAAGGGGACAACCGGAAACCCTGCGACAGATACGGCGCAGACAGCAATAAAGGATGCGGCAACAGCTGCTGCGAAGGCCGCAGAGCAGGCGAAGAGCCAGAGCACAAGTGCAAGCACAGCCTCAGGTTCCCGTTCCAGAAAGGATCGGAGCAAGGCATTTGAGGAAACGGAGATCCTTGATTTCACCGGAAGTCTTGAGGATGACACCATTCATCCGGAGTCCGAAATGGAAACCGATGTTCTGGGCGGCGGTTCAGCAGCAGAAGAAGAGACAGACCTTCTTTCCTCGGATGGAGGAACTGTTGGAGGAACCGTAAAATCAGCTGTAAACGCAGCAGCAAAGAGAGCAAAGGATGACGCTTACAGAGAAGAAGAAACGGATGTCCTTTCCTACGGCGGAAATCGCACCGCAGCAGATGAGGGAGATGAAACCGATGTCCTGATGAGCGGAACCAGCGTACCTCAGGATGAAGAGATCGTCGGCAGATACAGTGCCGAGGAAACAGCAGTTCTCAGGAGCATCCACGTATCAGCGGATGAACCGAAGACAGACAGCAAGAAGATCGTTACACTTTACTCGGAAACCATTGTTCATACAGAAGAGAGCCTGTAAGGCAATCGACGTAATGATAATCTGAAAAGAAACGAGAGAGTTGAAAAGACAGGGATGCTTTAAAGATCCCGAAAAAAGGAAAGGATGGAAGCGATGAGTAAGAAAGCAGGAAGAAAAAAGCAGTTCGCACGTCGCGCGACGGCGCTTTTGCTCAGCCTTGCTATGGTCTTCAGTGTGATCTACCTGAATAATCGCGATCAGGTGGCTGAGGCCGATCCGCTGAAGGGCATTGTGACCTTCGACGCATATACGGATGAGCATTTCCTCGCGGACAAAACTGTTTCTGATTTTTCAGCAACAGGGGCTGATAAAAAGGAGATCAAGGTATATTCACCTACAGATCAGGTGAAGTTCACACTGCCGGATCCCTCTTCATTGAATGATCCCTCCGCAGGGGTTACCTATGTATGGGCGGATTACAGCGCTCAGCCGAAGGTGGATGATACAACTCCGGGTACTTCGGATTGGCAGATCATTGCCGGAACAAATGTCAGTGTGCTGGGTGACACCGTGAAAAAGGTGGCACTGTTCAAATTGACAGCAGGAACCGAGGATCCCTTTGTGGCAGCGCAGGTGGAAGAGGCA
>CADAXW010000045.1 GCA_902792005.1 uncultured Lachnospiraceae bacterium | reverse complement strand
TAGTGCTTCCTTCGTTGTGATACTGTTCACCTCTCGTCTTAAGGCTGCAGATCCGGGAAGTCCCTGGGTATACCAGGCCACATGCTTCCGCATCTCCCGAATACCGATATACTCTCCCTTTTCCTCCAGCATCCGGAGGGTCTGCCTGGTGAGAAAATCCCTTCTCTCCTCCGCGGTTGCTCTGGGAACCTTCGTCCCATCCCGAAGCCACGCCTTTATCTCCCGGAAGATCCAGGGATTGCCCTGGGCCGCTCTGGCGATCATCACGCTATGGCAGCCGGTCTCCTTCATCATTCGTTCCGCATCCTGTCCGGAGCTGATATCTCCGTTTCCGATCACGGGGATCTGTACCGCATCCCGTACCTCACGGATCACATCCCAGTCTGCCTCTCCCTGATAATAATCCTCTCTGGTCCTTGCATGCACTGCGATGGCCGCTGCTCCTGCCTGTTCCAGATACTTTGCAACCATCGGAGCGGTCCGCTCTCCCCTGGCAAAGCCTGCCCGGATCTTCACTGTCACGGGAACATTTAGTCTGGAAGCCATGACCCGGACGATCTCCGCTGCCAGCTCCGGTTCCTTCAGTAGCGCACTGCCTTCGCCGTTATTCACGATCTTCGGCATGGGGCAGCCCATGTTGATATCCACAAAATCAAAGCTGTACTTCTCCAGAAGCTTTTCTGCCTCCGACGCCATCAGCTCCGGTTCTCTTCCGAAGAGTTGGACTCCCACCGGACGGTCCTTCTCCTCCGTGGCCAGCAGGGGCGGGGTGTTCTTGCTTCCATAGAAAAGCCCCTTCGCACTGATCATTTCCGTGGTCACGATATCCGCGCCGCACTCTCTTGCAAGTAGACGAAATGGCAGGTCTGTAACACCTGCCATTGGTCCCAGCATAAGTTTTCCGATAAAATCCGCCTGATTCATACTGCGTATTCCTTTTCTATAGGTCAACCCTGCTTATCGTAAATAATCCTGAGGCCCTGTAAGGTAAGCTCCGGATCGTATATGTCGATCTCTTTCGTAGACTCCGCGATGAGTTTTCCAAGTCCGCCGGTGGCAACCACCTTCAGATTCGGCAGCTTGGATTCCTCCTTCAGCTTCCGGATGATATACTCCGTCTGGCCGATATAGCCGTAGTAGATACCTGCCTGCATACTGGAAACCGTATCTCTTCCCAGGATCGTATCCACCTTCTTGATCTCAACCTCCGGCAGCTTAGCGGTTCCTGTCCACAGCGCATTTGCCGCAAGACGGATACCCGGAGAAGTAACTCCCGCATAAAATGTACCGTCTTCCAGCACCAGATCGTGTGTCGTTGCAGTTCCGAAATCCACCACGATCACCGGGCCGCCATACATTTCATAAGCAGCCACCGCGTCCACCAGACGGTCCGCACCCAGTTCTCTGGGATTGGGGATGGAGATCTTGATCCCGGTCTTTACTCCGGGCGCAACGATGAGAGGCTTCACATCAAAGTACTTGATGATGCCACTCACCAGCGAGTGCATGATATCCGGCACAACGGATGAGATGGCCACATCGGTGATATCCGCCATCTGGAAGCCGTTCAGAGAAAGCCACTCTCCCAGGAATACCCCATACTCATCCGAGGTACGTGAGGTCTGGGTGATCATACGGAACTGCTTCACCAGCTCCTTCTCACGGAACAGACCAACGGTTATATTTGTATTTCCTACATCGATCGCAAAAAGCATATCTGTCTCCTGTCTTGTATCAATTATTTAAAAAGAATACGGAATAATACTCCTCCAGCTGCTCGAACAGCTCTCTCTTTTCACTTCGCATCCGCTTGATCACAAGATGACTTCCGATCTCATCAAAGAGGATGTCATCCTCATTTGCCTCCGCGGTGATATGCAGACTTCCGTTCTCATCAAAGATCAGGAGGATGATGCCTCCCACGTCCTCGGTATAAAGGACACACATGATCTTCAGTTCCTGCTTCACCTGCTCCGGCAGGCCGTCAAAATCCGGGTTCAGATAATACTTCTGTGTGTACCTTGATGCGCTGCAAAGCACTACTGCGTCCTGATACATATTTCACTCCACTCTTCTCTACCGCTGCATGGCAGCGCTCTCTACTGCTGCATCGCAGCGATCACGTCGTTCATATCATAGAGTCCGGGCTCACGTCCGGCCAGATACTTGGCTGCGCTGATGGCACCATTTCCGAAGATGCTCCGGGAGTATGCCACATGACGAAGTTCGATCACCTCATCCGGTCCCGCGAAAATGATCTCGTGGGTTCCGGGAATGGTTCCGCCGCGAACTGCGGAGATACCAAGCTCCTTCTTATCTCTCTTCTGTCTTACCTGGCTGCGGTCGTAAACATACTCATATCTTCCGTCAGCCGCCTCATTGATGGCGTCTGCCAACATAATGGCGGTTCCGCTGGGAGCATCCAGCTTCTGATTATGATGACGCTCCACGATCTCAACATCAAAGCCCGCATCTCCGAACACCTTGGTGGCAGTCTTCAGGAGACCGGTCAGGGTGTTGATCCCGAGACTCATATTTCCGGACTTCAGAATTGGGATCTGCTGAGATTTCTTACGTACATTTGCCAGCTGATCCTCAGAAAGTCCTGTGGTGCAGAGAACCACCGGAAGGTTCTTCTCCACCGCCGTCTCCAGCATCTGATCTACGATCTTCGAGGAAGAAAAATCGACGATAACATCTGCTTCCTCCTTCACATCCGACAGACTGGTATAGATCGGATAGGGGGCATCACCGGGGGCGATGTCCACGCCTGCTACGATCTCCGCATTCGGATCGCCGGTAACCAGGTCTGTGATGACCTTGCCCATACGGCCGTTTGCGCCGTGCATAATAATTCTTGTCATATATGTTTCCTCACTGTTTTTTTTCATTATAGCTCGGCATGCGCCGGGCACCCCTCTCCGGACACTCCGTGTCCGTCTTAAGCCAGGCACCCGTAGTCCTGCATTGCCTTCTTCAGACGCTCTACATTCTTCGGCTCCATCTCAGTCATGGGCATACGAACATATCCGTTGCAGAGACCCATAAGCTCAACTGCCTTCTTTACGGGGATCGGATTTACCTCGCAGAACAGTGCATGGCAGAGATCCATGGCCTTCAGCTGCAGTCTGCGGGACTCCTCGATATTTCCATCCAGGAAGGACTGTACCAGAGCATGTGTGTCCTCCGGGATGATATTTGCGGTTACGGAGATCACTCCAAGTCCGCCCAGCGCAAGCAGCGGAAGCACCTGATCATCATTTCCGGAATAGATATCGATGCAGCCGTCTGCCAGTGCAGCCAGGTCTGCGATCTGAGAGATATTTCCGGATGCTTCCTTGATGGCAACGATGTTGTCCACTTCCTTAGCCAGCTTCACTGCGGTTGCCGGAAGGATGTTGCAGCCTGTACGGCTGGGTACGTTGTACATGATGATCGGAACGGATACTGCATTCGCGATCTCGGTATAATGACGGATCAGACCGTTCTGTGTTGCTTTATTATAATACGGAGTTACGACAAGCAGTCCGTCTACGCCGCTCTGCTCAGCTTCCTTGGAAAGCTTCACAGCGGTATAGGTTGCGTTGGAACCGGTTCCTGCGATCACAGGGATACGTCCGTTTACCTCCTCTGCAACAACTGCGATACACTCCGAATGCTCTTCCTCTGTCAATGTGGATGCTTCACCTGTAGTTCCGCATACGATGATGGCATCTGTGCCATGCTCCACGTGCCAGTTGGTGATCTTTCTCAACTGCTCGTAATCAACCTCAAGATTCTCCTTGAACGGTGTAACAAGTGCAACTCCTGATCCCTTAAAAATAGCCATTTTTTTCTCCTCCTTTTTCTTATGGGCTGTTTTTATGTGCAAATGTATCCGCCCGTCTTTTTGACTGACTCTGCACATAAAAAAACGGGACAGCGAAGCACTATCCCGAAATAAATCCCGATATGAGGGGGTTTACCCGAAGTAGCACTCCACCTTGCGGTGACAGTCCTGCAGTTCTTCACTGCAGACCCAGCAGAAACGGTCTGACGGTCCGTTTTGCTTCGGCGGCATCCCCTTTCTCACACCCTGGTTTGGCTGTCAGTGCCTCAGCATGTGATACTCATGTCTGTCGCGCCTCTACTTAAAAAGTATCTGAATTATAACATTCCTATATAGTCGTGTCAACGATAATTCGAAGGTTCCGGAAGGCTTTACGCTTCACCGGTTTTCTTTAACGCCTCACGTACTCTCTTCTGTTCCTTATGAGACAGTTTTTCGCCCTCCAGCGCGTCTGCCACAGCCCCTGCAGCATCCCCGTTGTACCAGAACTTTACCAGCTTCTTTGCCATCTCCTTCTGATAGGCCGCTTCCTCCACCTTGGGTACATAATAGGTTACGCCTCTTCGGAAGGTATCCAGGAAGCCTTTCTCCTTCAGCTTCTTCAGGAAGGTATATACCGTCGTCTCTTTATATACCAGGCCGTAGTCCTCAGCCAGCATATTGATCACATTAAACGCCGTGGCATTCTTTCCGAGATTCCATACACAGCGCATGGTTACCATCTCACACTCAGATAAAACACTTTTCTCGTACATGATGAATCCTCTCCTTCTACCTTCACCTGTAGTATATTTTATCTGATATTCTCTATTTTTGTATAGACATTTTCTAAAAATGTACAAACATTTTCACTATGCTCTGCGCTGTCTGTACGCCTCGTATGCCACAACCGAACAGCTGACTGCTGCATTTAGAGATTCTACACTTCCCTCCATGGGGATCCTCAGCAAATGTTCCGCCTCCGCTGCCACCTCCGGTGTCAGTCCGTTCCCTTCGTTTCCGATGAGAAAGGCCAGGGGCCCGGTGAGATCCGCCTGATAGAAGTCGGTTCCGGACAGATGTGTCCCGAACACCGCAACACCCTGCTGCTTTAGCTTCCGCAGTGCGGCCGGAAGATCCTCCTCGATATGGATGGGGACACGGAAGATGGTTCCCATGGTACTCCGCACCACCTTGGGACTGTAGGGATCTGCCGAGGTTCTGCTGAGCAGCACCCCTGATGCACCCACAGCCTCTGCAGTCCGGATGATGGTCCCCACATTTCCGGGATCCTGGACTCCGTCCAGCACCAGATAGAGGGGGGCTTTGTCTGCTTCTGCCGGTTTACGCACCCCATCGACTGCCATAGCCACAACCGCCAGCATGCCCTGGGGCGTCTCGGTATCCGAAAGCTTGCGGAGCACCTGCTCCGACACAAGCTCTGTCCGGCTGCACCACCCCTCCAGCTCCGGATAGCGTTCCATGGCAGCTTCGGTCAGGAACAGCATCCTGCGGCGCTGCTCCGGAACCTCCCGGATCATCCGGATGCCTTCCACCACGAAGGCGCCCTCCTCCCTTCGGAAGGAGGCTTTCTTCTTCAGTTTTTCCACATATTTCACTGTATCATTTGTGACCGATGTGATCATTCCCGCCTCCGGTTCAATTCTCACGATTCTTCTACGATTATTCTGATTTCTTCACATCCCGCACCAGCACGGAATTTGCTCCATACTCCAGCTTCAGCTGAGAAAGCAGACCTTCATCCACGTGAACCGTATTCCGCGTCACCAGTCCCCGCTTCTCCTCCTTCAGCTGGATGAATACCTTCGTTCCGCCGGGATAGTCATTCAGCAGCTTATCCAGCTCCGAGCTTACATGCGCCAGCTCCTCCCGGTTGGGAAGCAGGATCCAAAGCTCCTTCGACTCATCCTCCATACGGGCCTTCACCGCATCAAAGGTTTTGATCTCCGATGCCAGAAGCTTTCCCTCCTCCTCGGAAATGGAGGCGCGTCCGCTGACAATGATGCCCCGGTTCTTATCCAGCACCATCCGGGCCGTGTCATAGACCTTCGGGAACACGACCACCTCGATCTGACCGTAGAGGTCCTCCAGGGTGACAAAAGCCATGGCCTCGTTGTTCCTGGTCATCTTCACATTGATCTGCTCCACCAGGCCGCAGAGGGTGTAATTCCCGTTGTCCCTTGCAGTCGTTTTCCCGGTGCCTTCCTCCGGAATGAAGTCCAGCGTACTGGCCGTCGCAAAGCGGTCGATCAGGTCCTTGTAGGAATCCAGAGGATGGCCGCTGACGTAGATCCCCAGCACCTCCTTCTCCCGCTCCAGGATCTCCTCCTTCGGGAATTCCGGCATGTTGGGATAGCTGATCTTCGTCTTCTCCGCTTCCTCCTGTCCCAGAAACTCCATCAGGTTCATCTGACCGGTCATACTGCGTTTCTTCTCCGCATTGATCTGGTCGATGATCTCCGGATAGACGAGGTTCATCTGACGGCGGTTTACGCCGAAGCTGTCAAATGCGCCGGCGAAGATAAAGCTTTCAATCGTCCTCTTGTTTGCCTCCTTATTGGAAAGCCTGCGTATAAAATCGGAAAGGTCCGTAAAGGGTCCGTTTTCCTCCCGCTCTCTCAGGATCTCCTCCACCACACTGTCCCCGACGGAACGAATGGCGGACATGCCGTAACGGATGCCTCCCTTGTCCACGGAGAACTCGCCCAGACCTACATTTACGTCCGGCGGAAGCATCTTGATCCCCATCCGCTTCACGGCTTCGATGTAGTTCGCCATCTTCGGCGCGTTGCTCCTGACGGAGGTGAGCAGGGCGGCCATGAAGTCCAGGGGGTAATAGCATTTCAGATATGCGGTTTCATAAGCCACAACGGCATAGGCCGCCGCGTGGGATTTATTAAATGCATAGCTGGCGAAGGCGGCCATCTCGTCAAAGATCTTATTTGCGATGGCCTCATCCACTCCGTTCTTTACACAGCCGGGAACGCCCAGCTCCTCATTTCCATGAACGAAGAACTCCCGCTCCTTAGCCATAACATCAGCCTTCTTCTTGGACATGGCCCGGCGCACCAGATCCGAACGTCCCAGAGAGTAGCCTGCCAGCTTCATAACGATCTGCATAACCTGCTCCTGGTAAACGATGCAGCCGTAGGTAGGCTTCAGGATCTCCTCCAGAAGCGGCGTATCATAGGTCACCTCCTCCGGATGGGACTGGGCCTTGATATACTGCGGGATAAAGTCCATGGGGCCCGGACGATAGAGGGAAATGCCGGCAATGACATCCTCCATATTCCGCGGCTTCAGCTCCCGCATGAAGGAGCGCATCCCGGAGCTCTCCAGCTGGAACACACCCTCGGTCTTACCCTCGGAGATCATCTCATATACCTTGGGATCATCCATGTCCAGATGGTCCATATCCAGCTCGATGCCAAGCCGCTTCTTCACGGAATTCACCGCGTTCTGGATCACCGTCAGCGTACGGATCCCCAGGAAGTCCATCTTCAGGAGTCCCAGCTCCTCGATGGTGGTCATATTGTACTGGGTGGTCACGGCATCGCTGTTCTTGCAGAGGGGCACATAATCCACAATGGGCTCCCGTCCGATCACCACGCCGGCGGCATGCATGGACGCGTGCCGTGGCAGACCCTCCAGCTGCTTTGCCATATCCACCAGATATTTCACATCATCATTTCCGTCATAGTACTTTTTGAAGTCCGCACTTTTTTCCAGCGCAAGTCCTATGGTCATGCCCAGCTCCATGGGAATGGACTTGGCAACCATATCACAGATCTTATACGGGACATCCAGCGCACGCCCCACATCCCGGATACAGTTTCTGGCAGCAAGGGTTCCGAAGGTCACGATCTGGACCACCATTTCCTCGCCGTACTTCTCCGTGACGTAGTCGATCACCTCCTGCCGTCTCTCGTCGGCGAAGTCCACGTCAATATCCGGCATGGTGACACGTTCCGGATTCAGGAACCGCTCAAACAGAAGGTCATAACGGATGGGATCGATATTTGTGATCCGAAGGGCATAGGATACGATGCTGCCCGCGGCAGAACCACGTCCCGGCCCTACTACGATGCCCACACTTCTTGCATACTTGATAAAGTCCCACACGATCAGGAAATAATCCACGAAGCCCATATCCGTGATGACGGACAGCTCATAATTCATCCGTGCCTCCAGCTCCGGAGTTACGGGATCATAGCGGGTCGCAAGTCCCGCCTCGCAAAGCCCCCGGAGATAGCTCTCAGCCGTGTAGCCAGGAGGTACGTCATAGCGGGGGATCTTGTGCTCCCCAAATACGATATTCACATTGCACCGGTCCGCGATCTTCTGCGTATTCGCCAGCGCCTCCGGTGCATAGGGAAACAGCTTCGCCATTTCCTCTTCACTTTTCAGATAGTACTGACCGCCCTCGTAGCGCATCCGGTCCTCTTCCTGCACCTTCCGGTTGGTCTGAATGCAGAGAAGGATGTCATGGGCCTCCCAGTCCTCCGCATAGATATAATGGGAGTCATTGGTGCATACAAGAGGGATCCCCGTTTCTTTGGAGAGCCGCATCACTCCCTGGTTCACCAGGCCGTCCAGCTCCAGACCATGATCCTGCATTTCCAGGAAATAATTCTCCGCTCCGAAGGTATCCCTGTACCAGAGCGCCGTCTTCACCGCTTCCTCATAGAGGCCTCTCCTGAGATTCACTGCCACCTCGCCCTGAAGGCAGGCGGAAAGACAGATCAGTCCCTCATGGTACTTCTCCAAAACCTCGCGGTCCACCCTGGGCTTGTAATAGAAGCCCTCGGTAAAGCCCTTGGACACGATCTTGGACAGGTTCCTGTATCCTTCGTCCGTTTCCGCCAGCAGGATCAGATGATAATATCGGTCGTCGCTCTTTGTCAGCTCCCGGTCAAAACGGGAGCCGGGAGATACATATACCTCACATCCGATGATGGGCTTGATCCCCTCCTGCCTGCAGGCCTTGTAGAAATCAATGGCCCCGTACATAACCCCGTGATCCGTAATGGCAAGGGAATCAAAGCCAAGCTCCTTCGCCCTTTTTACCAGGGGCTTGATCTTGGCCGATCCGTCCAGCAGGCTGTATTCCGTATGAACATGTAAATGTGTAAATGCCATTTCTGCCACCCTTATTTCTTCTTCCGTTTATATCTCCGATATGCCTTCATATACCGTTTTGCATACCGGAAGGTCTCCTCTTCTCCGTCCTTCGCCAGCTTTTCCAGAAGAAGGGTCAGCTTCTTCTCCGAATAGGGATGCAGCATGGTCTTTCCCTTTCCATGCAGGAAATACTTCAGTGCCGACTCATCCGTATAGTTTTCCCCCTGATAGATCTTGCTGGCCGCCACGCGGTCGCAGAACATTTCCACGATATACTCATCCGGCATCTTCATGCCGGTCATTCCGCCCTTTTTCCGCGTAATATCATAATCCACCCAGTACTCCAGATGGTGCTTGTTTCTTCCCTTATGATGCAGCCAGGAGGTAGTAACACCCTTATCCTCCCGCTCCGCCTCATTGGGACTTCGGTCTCCCTGATAATACTTCACTCCCACCAGGAACTCCGTAGGACCGTACTTGGAGAGATCATGCAGGATCCCCTGCCGGTACAGGCCGCACCGGAAGCAGTTTTTTCCCACCTCCAGCTTATGACGGCTGATGGTCATAAAATGATGATATGCATTTGTCAGATATTTCGTAAAATGTTGCGTCATCCGATCCATAACCTCCCCAACGTCAGCGGTCCATCCATGCAATCTTCCATTCAATCTTCCATTCAATCGCATCCGATCGCGAATCGCTATACACTCATTATATAGAACATACGTTTGCACTGTCAACCGAAACAAACACCGAAACAAAACCCATAAGACAAAACGGTGCGATCCCGGGAAGGACCGCACCGCTATATTCCTCGAGCTTCCGATGGGACTCGAACCCACGATCTATTGATTACGAATCAATCGCTCTACCGACTGAGCCACGGAAGCATTACGCGAACACTTAAGAAGTGTACCACATTCTCCGCCTGATTGCAAGAAGGTGATTTTGTAAGAAGGGGCCGTATGAGTAACCTCATACGGCCCCGGTTCATGGTCAGTTATTTATTTCACTTTTACGTTCTTACCCTGACCTTTGTTCTTAAACAGTTTCGTATACGAAGCCTTCTTTGCTGCAGGAACCTTGACCACTGCCTTTGCATTGATGCCCTTCAGCGCATTTGCCCCCACCTTTGTCAGAGTTGTGGTCTGAACTGTGATGGTAGCCAGTGCTTTACATCCATTGAATGCATTTGCACCGATGCTTGTGATACCCTTCGGGATCACTACGGACTTCATCTTGATCTGGCCCTTGAAGGCCTGTGCTCCAACAGATACCACCTTGTAGGTGAAGCTGGAGAACTTAATGGTCTGCGGAATCTTCATTGTTGTTACTGATCCAAAAGGTGAATAGTACTCAACCGTTCCGGCTGATCCGACCTTTGCAGCCTTTACAACCTTATACAGAGACTTGGAACCAGCATGGTAAAGGATGGTCTTTGCCTTCGGCGAAGTGCTGTTGATACCTGCGGTCTTCGCTGCTGCTTCTGCCTTCTTCTTTTCCGCTGCTGCCGTCTTGTTTGCTGCATCAACTGCAGCCTTCACAGCCTTATTCTTTGCTTCCTCAGCTGCCTTTGCCGCATCCTGTGCTGCCTTATCTGCTGCAGCCTTGGCCTGGAGCGCCGCTGCAAGATCAGTCTTTGCTCTGTCCAGCTTTGTCAATGCTCTCTGTTCTACAATGGCCTTCTGATCCTTCGTAAGTGCTGTATACTTTGCCTCAACTTCCTTTACTGCGCCTTCCATGTCAGCCGTGATGGCCATCGGAAGCTCAAATACTGCATCCTCAAAGGCTTCTGCCTTTTCGATATTAGCCTTTGCCTTATCCGAGTATGACGGAAGCTGATCATCGCTGGCATAATGGAACCAGAAGTGACGGTCTTCGGGTCTTTCTTCCGGATCGCCGTCCTTAACCCATTTTCCATCCTCTTCTTTGTACCTTTGTTCATATCTGTCATATTTAACTCTTACATGGAAATCCGAAATCTCGTTAGGATCAGCAAATTCACCGTCCAGAATCTCCACACGAACCATATTCTTTTCCTTATCCACGCTCACCCGGGCATCGGAGGAGTCCGCCTTTGCAGATGTGATGGTGAAGGTTTTCTCCCAGTTATCATACTCTTCCTGCTGCGGGATGATGTAGAATACTCTGCGGTTCTCACTAAAGAGTGTGTCTCCCTCGCCAGTGCAATATCCTTCATCCATAACACTCTTACCGTAGGTTCCGAACTCCGGAAGGCATACATTGATCTCAACATAGGATACTTCATCCGTGTCAGACACATACTTCAGATAATATTTGTCCTTTTTATTCGGCGTAATACAGAAGATATTATCATACTTTACATGCGCACCTTCTCCCTCATTTGCTCCCTCATCCCAGTATTCTGCCATGTCGATACTGATCAGCTCCGGGACCGGATTCAGTTTCTCATCTACGAAGGACAGTTTGGGGAGATCTTTCTGAGTAAGCAATGTGATGGTATCTCCGTCGGAAACTCCCAGAGCCATCCTGTAACCACCACGGAGAGCCACCGTACGCTCCTTTCCATACCGGTTGGGGGACTTCTCAGGATCAACGGGAGCATCCCGGTCCATTTTGTCATCATATTCAATATCTCCGGCCATGATACCCATTCTGTACTGATCCAGAGAGATATTTCTGTATTCCGGTTCTCTGTCACTGAAACGGATCTCAACCCAGGCAAAATCCGGAAGTCCGTTTACAAGGGTCAGTGGAACGTCAACCTCAATGGGTGCCAGTGAACCTTTGGTCTTCCAATTCGGGATATTTTCTTTTCCAATATCCTCGCGGAAACTAACGCTTACCTCTGTAATATTATCATCCTTAGCGACCCGTTCGCCCGGAAGGATATAATACTTATTTCCGGGAACTGTCTGATACCAGGGGCCGTTACTATCCACCAAACCGGCGGAGGACAGCGTATTCGTGGAATAAAGCCCGACGTTCGGATAGTTCACATGGATCTTCACAAAATAGCTTTCCGGATCTTCATTCCACATCAGGGTATAGTCACCGGCTTCACGGATGGTGATGGAATACACACCCACGGGAAGATCTTCTTCAATATAAGTCCCTTCCTCTTTGGTCATATCCTGGAACCATCCTGTTTTTCCAAAGCTTGCCACTTCCTCGGTAACCACTTCTCCAGCCTCATTCTTAATGACAAAGCTGTCTGCTGATGCCGTGCAGGGCAGATAACCATATGTAGCATCTTCCATCTGTAAGCTAATATAATCTCCTCCCTTTACTTCCAGCCACCAATCCTCTTTAAAATCATCCTTTGAAAACTCCGGGCGTCTCGTTTGGTCATTCCACTTATGGCCTGATACCTGCATCTTCGACCCCTCGGCCCTTGCCGGGAGTGCCGGACACAGACTGAAGACCATAGCGATCACCAGAAGCAGTGCCCATATACGTTTCTTACTTCTTACCATTCGTTTCCCTCCTTATAGTATTGCTTTTCCCCTGTTTATATTGTTACTTTTGTTTCTCCTGTTTCCTTTTTCTATTGTCATTTTGTCCGTCTTCTACCCTGGCAGTTACAGGAAAAAACTATGTAATAATTATAACAAAACCCGCCTCGGATTGTCCATGTAAAACACACAAAATTCAGCGGTTTTCCTCTCCGAATCCTGAGACAAAAAAAGGCCGCCGGCTTCTTTCCTCCACCGGCGGCAACATCGTTATTTTTCCTCCAAAAGTCTGTACAGCGTAGGCCGGAAGCTGAATTCCTCCATGGTCCTCTCCACCTCCTCCATGGCCTGCCTTTTCAGGCCCTCCGGAGTGATCCCTCTTCGGACGGCACGGATCATGATATTCTTCGGCGTATGCTGAAGATCGATGAATTCCAGAAGCTGTGTCCGATATCCCCGGGTCTCCAGGAGATTCGCCCGGATG
>CADAXW010000044.1:13202-23718 GCA_902792005.1 uncultured Lachnospiraceae bacterium | reverse complement strand
AGATCATGGGAAAACTGCCATGTGGTGTGATAATAACCGGGATCGATGAAGCAAGAAGCCCCGACTTCTAAACGAAGTGTAAGTGGGGGTAGTTCACAATCTTCTCCCGAAAATGTGCCATTTTGGAACGTTTCGGGAGTTTTTCTTTTGTTTATGGTATAATACATCCTGACTTATATGAATGATATAGGAGTGAAGGTTTTTTTATGTATTATGCAAGTATCGGAATGCTGTCTTTGGTGATTCATGTCATTATCAATTTTTCAGCACTCACAAAAAGAAAACGGAAGGATATGAAGATAGAAAAACGGAGATACCGACATTTTCTGTACGGTGTTCTGCTGTTTTTTATTTCGGATATTCTTTGGGGTGTCTTTTATGAGAAGGAATGGCTTGTTCCGACCTATGCGGCTACCGTTATGTTTTTTGTTACCATGGTCGTGTCCGTTCTTCTGTGGACACGTTTTGTGGTGGCGTTCATAGAGAACAATGGTCGATTCGGGAAGTTTCTTATTGCCGGAGGATGGCTCATTTTTACGTTCGAGATCATAGCGCTCATTGTGAATTTCTTTGCGCCTGTCGTATTCAGCTTTGCCGGAGATACGGATTATTATCCGGGGATTACGAGGCTTCTGACGCTTCTGCTTCAGATGGTCCTTTTTGTCGCTACATCGATCTATACGCTGATCGTAGCGGCCAGGGTGCATGGAGAGTCCAGGGCCCATCATCGGACCATTGGTTATTCAGGAATCGTCATGTCCGTGTTTATTCTGCTCCAGTCCGTGTTTCCCATGCTGCCGTTATACTCCGTAGGGTGCATTCTCGTTTCCTGTATGATCCATTCCTTTATCTACAAGGATGAGCTCCTGGAGAGTTATATTGCAGCAGAACGGGCAAAGCGCATGGCCTACCGGGATGCGCTGACCGGGGTGAGGAGCAAGCTGGCCTATCTGGATATGCTTAAGGACATGGAGGTTCGAATGCATGAAGGAACCCTCACGGAGTACGGTGTGATGGTCTTTGATCTGAATGGGTTAAAGGATGTCAATGACAACCAGGGACACGATACGGGGGATGAGTACATCAGGAGTGCCTGCCGTCTGATCTGTAGAAATTATGATCACAGTCCCGTGTTCCGTATCGGCGGAGATGAATTCGCAGCGATCCTTGAAGGAAGTGATTATGAGAATCGCGAAACACTGATGGAGGACTTTCTGCGCAGCGTGGAAGAGAATCAGAGAGATGGAAGAGTTGTCATTGCCTGCGGTATGGCCGTTTACGATCCGAAGAAGGATACCAGCTATAATGATGTATTCCGGCGGGCAGACAGACATATGTATGAATGTAAGGAGCGCCTGAAGCTCGTCGGCTGAAATGCGTGACAACGGGGACAGTCCCTCTTGTCACGTTTTCCCGGGAAAACGTGACAATGGGGACTGTCCCCGTTGTCACGCATTAGTCTTCTGCTTTCGGATCGCTGCCGAGGTACATGTAGACCTTGCCTTCCGTGTCGATCACAACATCGATAAACTCGGTGGTGTTCATGCTTTCACTGTAGGCGATGATCAGCGTCCGCTTCGAACCATCCTCCAGTACGGAGGTGGTACCCTGATACTTCTCTCTAAGCTCTGAAAGCTTTTTCTCCGATTCGGTCTGCTCAGGGATCTGAGTCGGTCCGTCATAGGGAATATAGTTTCCGTTGGCATCTGTACTGGCTTCAGTGGGTACCTCTACGGTAGCCAGTTCTACCTCACCGGCCTCCACCTTTTTCTTAAATTCCAGATACTGTGCATAAACATCCGCAGCATGCTTTTCTTCCTTGGAAAGCTCCTTCTTCTCACTGCTGCTCTCTGTATTCTTCGTGCTTTCGGAACTCTTAGTCGTATTTCCTTCTGCACCCTCTGCATTGTTCGAATCTTCCGTATCCGTGCTGATAGCTGCAGAGACATGAGGTACCATCACCATCTGTGCATTGTCTCCCAGCATGCTGAGCATTTCCACTTCGTCGTTGGGATCGAACAGGATCCAGTCTGCATTTCCTTTGGGGAATTCCACGGTGATTTCGTCATCGTTATCCCGCTTGATGAGGAAGGGATGCTCTGTATCTGCGCCGCCCACAAGGGTTCCGCCGGATATCTCTTCTCCGGGTTCCAGAGAAACCGTAAGTCCTTCCTCTGTCATTCCCACATGGACCGGAAATGTAAAGCGGATGGCATCATAGGTCATACCGTCTTTTTCGCCGGAACGTACGAATTCCACATCTGTGGAGCCCTCCAACTTAGGAGACAGGATATAGGTGATCTTACCCTTCTTCTCCTCGGCCTTCGGTTTGATCTCCACGACATCATTTCCCCGGTTTACCGCGCTCCAGGTGAAGTCCGGCGTCTTGCTTCCGTCCAGCGAGATCTCTATGTCAGTTCCCACCTGCTGGAAGGTGACGGGATAATCCGAAGTATTGAGTAGAGGCGTGCCTTCCGGATCCTTCTTTCTGGTGAGGATCAGAATAATGATGATAATGATCAGAAGTATGATGAGCGGTAACGCCACCAGTAGTTTTCGTTTCATGTTCTATCCCCCTAGTATTCAGGAGTTTCCAGGTTCACAAGAGAAGCAGGAGCGTAGTCCGTGGATCCGTTCGTATGATTCAGGGTTGCGGTTTTCTCCGTCAGGATCGTTCCTTTATTCATGGCTAGTCGCTGTACAATCTTTTTTACTTTTTTGCCTTTTTCAATGGTGTCGAAATAACCATGCCATTCGGAGTATTCGATCTCTTCGATCTCGACGTCCTTCATGATGGAAGCGCCTGTTACCCCGGTATGATATGGAGACTGATCGTCCGCATCTGTGGTAACATATTTTGCCGGTATGGGTTCCATCTTGGTGATGGCAGTCTTGGTCACCGTAGATCTGTGAAGCATGGTGGTAATATCGGCCCGGTTGTATCCGGCATAACAGATGGCATCCTTCCGGTTTTCTATCTTGCTGCCGGTATCGATCACGGCATAACTCATTATAAGAGAACCGTAATTGATCACGGATCCGCCGCCGGTCAGCTTCAGGGCCGGTTCCGCATTTTTCTTTTCATAGGTTTTGCTGTCTATGAGACAGAAGACCTTCCCTCCGGGCATGATGATCAGATCTCCGCTCCGTCCCGAGTCGGCCTTGCAGCACTCGATGGTTCCCTGTCCGGTTTCAAGATAGGGGGAAATGGTTCCGCCGTCCTTCACCAGAATGGTTCCGCCCTTGTTGATGATCTTTCCGTTGTTGATGAAGTTTCCTTCTACGGAAAGCACGCCGCCGTCCTCGATCACGACGGTGGAGCCCTCCGCCAGAACAACTCCCTCGGAAACGACTGCATTTCCGTTCGCATCCATATATGACGAATCCTTTACCACAAGGGTCTGCCCCTTGGGAACCGTAAGAGTGCTTCCTTCACCGGTCGTGGGATCTCCTCCTTCACCCATCAATGCGGCAAAGGTGTGTGGGGTTCCGATGTACCAGTAGAAATTGTTGCTGACGTTCGTTGACTTACCCAGGGAACCAAGGGAATTTCTTACCCTGTCTTCACTCGGAAAGATCCGCTGTCCGGCGAAATCCATGGTGTCTTCTCCGCTGTAGTTACTGCCCGCTTCCGGAGAAGTCAGGAAATAGTCGCCAGCCAGCCTCTGGATATACCCGTTGTAGTAGCAGAGGTAATCGCTGAAGGGATTCAGGCCGCCCCTCAGGGTCCAGCGGTCTTCCTTCGTGTCACCGCGATAGGGAATTAAGTACTGGGGAGTGAAATTCAGATCATATCTTGCGGGATCACTGCCCATCTGTGGAAGCTCAACGGGCATGGAACCGCTGATCGCATCAAAACTGCCGGATCTATCAACCTTCCGCTGTTTATCACTGACCAGAGCGTTAAATGTTCCGGTCCTGACATAATTGCCGGAGGAGTAGTAATAATAATCTACATTTCCATTCAGCTGCTGTCCTATGGTCCGGTAGGACTGATCTCCAGGGGTTTTTGCAGAGGCTCTGGACAGAGCCACATCAGCTATAACATATGGTATATTCAGATTTCTTTGTTCTAATGCTTTGTCCTTATTCTTGAACAGAAGAGACCATCCGCTGGAAAGAATACCCGCAGCGACATCCGTCCAATCCCAGTTATATTCTTCCTTGATCGCGTAATATGGCCAGTTTCCGACAGGGGATGAGAAAAGGGGTTTTGTCCAGAAAACGCCCATGCTTCCGCCGCTGGTATAGAATCGGTTTTTTTCAAAATACTCCGGATGATCCTTCAGAGAGAATCCGTCCTGGTCTTCCTTAATGAATACATTTGCGATGCTTTGGAATGCAACACCGGGAGGATAGTGTCCGTTATACCAGCCGCGGACATTTCCGTTCATCTCTCTCGCTGCCGCATCCACGCTCTTCCCCTCAACAGATCCGAACTCCTTGAAGGTATCCTTCATGGAACGGACACCGTCCCCCAGGAAGATATGCTGGTCATCCGCATAAGTGGAGAGGAAGCAGAGAGGCTTCTTATTCTCATCCAGCATGACAAACATGGAAGCCACATACTCAGAATTTCCGGTTTCCTGAGCTTCCTTCGCAACGGACCAGTAATTCGAATAGGTTACCTTGGTCCACTCCCAGAAGGTGATCCGCCCGTTCTCATTCTTCATAATGGAAGGGGATACATCTGACGGACCTTCCTCTGTTTTGGCTTCGGTGGTTTTGTCGTCTCCGTCCGCATAGGTAGCGAAAGAGGAGCCCCCAAAGCAGGAGACCACACCCAGAAAGCCGGCCAGAAGGAACGACATCAGCCGTTTCTTTTTATATAGTTTAGGATAATTTGATCTAATCATTCTCGTGAACACCTCCTTCTCATCCCGATGGACATGAGCTGTTAGGTACATCCTACCATGTCCCGGATAACAAAAGAGCAACAAAAAAACAGTATCATCTAATTATATCTTTTGAAATGGATTAAAGCAACCGTCTCCTGCTTAGACGGGCTCGGCAGCTTGTTTTTTAGCATGGAGAAGAAGGAGAAGAATGAGCAGGCCGAGGATAAGGCAGGCAGCGGGACTTCCCTCCACGCCGAAGCCTTCGTCATAAAAGAACCCGGAAGAAACGGCGCCGTCCTGCTGCAGGATGGTGCCGTCAACGGTTATTCCGCTGTTTTTCAGGCCGAAGACACCGCTTTGCAGAAAGTTCCAGGCAGTGTGGAAGGCCATGGCACCCCAGAGACTGTCAAAGTGTAAAACCAGGAGCGAGGTCAAAACGGCAATGCCCAGCAGGGTAAGGAACCCCCAGAAATTGATGCCGTCATTGGGGAGATGTAGTGCCGTGAAGACGATGGAATTGATTGTGACGGCCAGTACAGGGGGGATATATCTCCTCCGGAGCTTCTGATACAGAACCCCTCGGAAGACAAGCTCCTCCGCTCCGGCCTGGACAAATGTTGCGGCCATAAGGCACAGGATCCGGCCGGCACTTTCCCCTGAGGGAGAGACGTGGATACTCCTACAGAGGATTGCACCCAGGATCGGGAGCGTAACTGCCCCTGCCCCCAGCAGAAGCCCGATCAGGAAAAGGACAGGGCGGTTTCCGGTGCGGTTCGGCTTCAGCATAGAAAGAAACGGACGGTCCTCCGGTGACAGGCAGAGATAGAGAAGCGTAAGAATCCAGATGCCGAGAAATGCAAAGTCATTTGGGAGACCGGCGGCATTCAGGGCCAGGGATGTACATCCACCGCCGATAAGCACAAAAAGAACGCTGATCAGAGAGGCAATCAGCCAGTGGTCCGTCTTCCTGCCGCCGCTTCGTTCAAGATCAGAGAAGATCCCGCCGGAGGACGGAGACTTTTCGTTGTTGTTTTCCATGTCGTGATTACTCATTTGTTTTCTCTCTTGTCCCGTCTTAAAACAGTCATTTGATGATATATGATCTGCATGTTTTTATGTGATGAAAAAATACAATATATCACCGGGTAACGTCAATCTTTTTTTGCGGTGGAGGTATGTTTATGATAAAATGACAACCATGGAAAATATGAATAACGTGAATGGCAATTCAATAAGGAAGAGGAGAAAGAATCGCCGCCTGCTGGTTCGGGTGGGGATTACTGTTTTTGTTGTCTTTTCCCTTCTTATTGTTCTTCTGGGCTTTCTTATTGTCCATACTGCAAGCAGCTCTTTCTTCTCCGGACAGCAGGACACCCTCCGGGCGCAGCTGATGAAGGCGCGGTCAACCATATCCGATTATCGGGTGTTCGAGTGGGTCGCAGAATTCTGGGATAATTACACGGACGAAATGGCTCAGCCGACGGATATGCTGGATCTCGCCAAAATAATGAACTCGCCGATGGAAGAAGCAAATACTAAAGAGGAAGCGATCAGAATACTGGAAGGATATAACGAAGAAGAGCAGATGACTCTTGCCAGGCTGTATACGGCAAGTCTGGCCTATCTGGTGAAGGAGGACATTTCCCAATCCGGGGATCTGTTTATTCTCATGGATATTCGAGAAGGGAAAGAGGAGACTGTGTATTTCGGTCTCCCCGAGGATGAATATGTGACGGAGATGATGGGAGAGGTTCATCCGGAGGTTTTGGGGGATGATCAGCTGATCGAAAGGATGAGAGCTTCTTCGCCGAATGAGCAGGAGGTATTCTTCTCCGATCGCAAGGATGATGAGGGAAACTATCTCTATGTGGCCTGCACCCCCATATTCTGCAAAGGGGAGGCGCGTTATGCTGCGGTGCAGGTCCATGTATGGACTGCGTATCATGATCAGATGATTCAGTCGACACTCTGGATGCTTGGGCTGCTTGCGGCGGTTCTCGGCATCTTCGGAGCACTTCTGCTTCTTCTCATCAGTGCTGCCACGGTGGGACCTGTGAAGAGACTCCGTTACGGTGTCAGACGATATACGAAGGAGAAGAGCTGCGAGCTGCTTCAGGAAGATATGAAGGCTATAACGAAGGAGGATGAATTCGGAGAGCTGGCAGTTGATATCACGGAGATGGCAGAAGAGATCGATCGATATATGGACGAGAACATCCGTCTCGCAGGAGAGCGTGAGGCTGCAGCGGCCGAGCTTCAGATCGCATCAAGAGTTCAGGCGGATCAGCTGCCTGCGTCGTATCCGGAGAGCCCGTACTTTACGCTGCAGGCTCTGATACGTCCGGCAAAGGAGGTAGGAGGAGACTTCTATGACTTCTGCCTGCTGGATGAAACCCATCTGCTGCTTCTGATCGCAGATGTTTCGGATAAGGGAATGAATGCGGCCTTCTTTATGGCGATCTCCAAGGCGATGATCAAGGCGTCCGCCATGAAGACCCAGGATCCGGTACAGATCATTACCGAGGCGGAGCAGATGCTGACAGAAAATAACCCCGGGGGAATGTTCGTTACTACTTGGCTTGCGGTGATCGACCTTGAAACCGGTCATGTCGACTCCTGCAATGCCGGCCATGATTATCCTGCGATCCGGAGAAACGGAAGATATGAGATAGAAAAAACGCCCCACGGGCCGGCGGTATCCTTCCTTCCGGGTGTTCCTCATGTGGGATACAGCTTTGATCTGGAACCGGGAGACCGGCTGTTCCTTTACACTGACGGCGTCATCGAAGCGCTGGGTGCAGAGAAAGAACGCTTCGGCGTTTCCAGATTGGAAGAAACACTGAATGCGCTTCCGGAGGAGGAAACGGCTGAGGGAACGATCCAGGCGGTGATCGCGGCGGTTGATGGTTTTGCGGGAGATACTCCGCAGTTTGATGATATAACCATGCTTTGTTTCACATATCAGGGAGCAAGGGGTCTGTAAAGACGCCTTGCTTCCTGTTGTTTTTTATTGATTATTGTTTTTGCTTGTTTGTTACACATTTGTTATATGGTGTCTGTTAAACTCAGATCAAAAGAAACCATAGGGCTTCTATGCGCATAAGTGAGGTGCAGTGGTATGGGTAGTGGAAAAAAAGAGATAAAAAGTGCTTTGTCCGCCATCGAAGGAACGATCTACGATCTTGAGAAGAGGATCGCTCAACTGAAGGAAATGGGAGATCCGGTGACGGGTGTTATGCCGGAGGGCGTTAAGCAGGAGATGGCAGTTCTGACGCAGCAGCTGGATGCGGCCCGGGCCACAAAACAGATCGTGGAGGAAAAACTCCAGAAGATCAAGAAAGAGGATGAACGAAAGGAACTGGAAAAGATCCTGAAGTACGTCATGCTGGTGGGTGCCATCAACGAGAATATCCGCCAACGGGAGAATCGTGAGAGGTATTACACACCTCAGAAGGAAAGCAGTACTGTCTTTGATTTTGAAGCTGCGGTAAGTGACCTGTTCAAGTCGGAGGACTTCCGGTATGTTACCAGAATGGACGCAGAAGCGATCCTGGCGGATGAAGAGTTCCAGAGAATGGCGGCAGAGGATCCGAACCGCCTTACCCGTGATGAGCAGGATATGAAGTCCGAATATGGACACATGATGGAAAAAGTCTTAGGTCTGGCGACGGGTGTTTTCTCGGATGATTTTTATGAAAACGAAAAGAGGTTCCAGGACTTCCTGAAAAAGAGTAACGGCTTTGAAGAGGTATTGAAACGGGAGACGCCATTCATGAAAGAAGGCCTTCCTGCACTCGGTACGGAGAAGGATATCGCCTTTTTTGCGGAGGTCATGAAGGAGATAGAGGCGCTGGCTGAAGAAACCAGGAGGCTGCAGGAGGAATTCCTGATCGGAAGCAGCAGCTTCGATAAAGGGAACGGATATACGAAGGAACTGGTGGACCGGGAGAGAGCACTGGTGAAACGGATCGATGAGTATGCGGATAATATGATGAACGGAGAGGGCGGTATCATCACCATGGATTCCAACGATCCGAAAACGAACAACGCACTTCTCGTCTATGAGCAGCTGCAGTACATGCTGACGCCCGTTCGTCAGCAGTCGGAACGTGATGTGGTGCTGTACAGGGCAAATGTGCTCCGGGAACGGATGGAGCGGTGGAAGGTTTATAAGCATCTGTCCAGGGGAACGGACCAGGAGGTGCAGTATGTTTCTGAAGAAGAAGAGAATCGTCAGAGAGCTCTGGCGAAGCTGCAGCGGATGCAGAGAGATGTTTTAAGGAAAAACATGGCTCCGGATGAGGAGCTTTCGGATACACAGCTGAAGGAACGTAAGATGGCCATAGCGGAAGGGCGCGCCGGCATTGAGGTGGAAACCTGTGCATGGGCGGCAGATGACGTACAGACGCTTCTGGAGAGACTGGATCAGGGCGGAAAGGCCATGAATCGGATCGCTGCGGAGAAGCTGGCGTCCCTGGTGCTTCATCAGATGATCATGTATGAAATGAAACGCAAGCCGGATGAGGAGAGACCCTATTACGACGAGTTGAAGAAGGGGATCAATTCAAGGGCATTTCGGGAAATGGCAGTGGAACTGGCAAACACCAAGGAATTTAAGGCAGCTATGAAGTCGGTGCTTGGCGGAAAGAATCTCACGGAGGGATGCATTCGATTCCTTGCTTATGACGGTGAGAAAAAGGTGGCCAGAGAGCTGGCGGGAATGAAAAAGAAGCTGACACCGGCAGCGGCACCGAAAGCGACACCGAAAAAGGAATGCTGAAAGAACGTGAATAGAACGAAGATAGAACGATCAGGAGGTGATGAGCATGCCGTATCGTGAGCTTTGGGCATATCAGAATCTGCAAAATACGATTACACAGATACAGACACTGGCATCAGACAGACTGCTGAATGGAGATAAGGAAGAGAAGGATAGGAAAGATAAGGTGAAGCTGGTGAATGATCAGCTGATCACCCTTGTTTCTCTGGGCCGAAAACTGAAGAACCTGTATGCAACCGATCTCTTTGAAGATAATTATAAGATCATGACCGGACCGGATGTGACAGAGCTGCAGCAGCTTTATCAGAATTCCATCACCGCGGTTGAGAATCTGAAGAATATCCTTTTTTCAAAGAATGAATTAAAGGGAAAGCAGGCAAGGGAACTCAGTCAGCTGCAGTCTTCCCTGCGTAAGGATCAGACCATCGTGAATCGCATCGACGCCAGAAACGGACTGTCTCTGCCGGGATCGGTTTATATGGCGGATGAGGAGTTGAAAAAGAGAAAGAAGGAGCCGGGGGAGTTTAAATGGCCGGGCTTCCGGGAGTATGCCCGCATTTACAGTACGGCAGACATTTCCGAGGATGATCTGATGCGGTTTTATATCCAGAAGACTCCTGGGGAGGTAAAGGCGGATTATGAGGCAGGGATCAAGGCAAACCCGCATCTCTATGAGTATACTGCCAATATGTCGCTTCCGCCCAGGATCCGGACCACCGGAAATGAGAAGGAGATCTCGGACTATCTCACGGCAAATCAGAATAATCTGACCTTCCCGGAGAAGCATTATCTTGAGACCCATCTTCAGGCGATCCAGAAGGCAAAAACCATCCAGAAAAATGCTGAAACAGCCATGAACCAGGAGAAGGAGCTTGTGAAGCCGCTGAAGCTGGTGCTG
>CADAXW010000044.1:0-13184 GCA_902792005.1 uncultured Lachnospiraceae bacterium | reverse complement strand
GGCTGCTGGTCCTGTGCGACACAGCTGCTGCTTCAGGGCCGTGGAGTGAAGGATGTGTCCCAGGAGGATATTCGTGCGTACCGTCCTGAGCTTCCGGAGCAGGAACTGGTTCTGAACAATGCCGGACTCGACGCACATTATAATCGGGACCGGGAACGCAGCATCATGGAGAATGCGGACGCATTCATGAAGTTCGCGCCCAATTCCATGCTGCATGAACTGGAGATCGAGGGGTATACCGCTCAGACTGAGAAGGATGGCTTTTCCTTTGATCAGTATCTGGATAATGCGGTAAAGCTGCTGAAGAAGCAGATCGAACATGCGATCCGCGTTGACCGCTCGCCGGTTGCGTTTCTCAAGCCGGGACATTTTATCACCATCACCGGAATCGACGGGGATACAGTAAAGTTTAAGGATTCCAAACGTGCCCCCGGGGACAAGAAGCCGGCGGACTATACATTTAAGGAGTCTCTGAAGACCCTTGTGGGAAGTGTTCTGAATCACAGTCTCCGTGCGGATCCGATTCAGATCGTATGGGCTTCGGATATCAAGCTGGCAAAGGATGGAAAGTCCATTCACGGAGTGCCCAGTGAATATGTTTACATGAACCCGGACGGAACGGTGAAGCCGCAGCCCGACGTAATGCGTCAGCTTTTTGCTGAGCCGGAGCTGGATTCCCTGACCAGGAACGGGATCCGCGTGGTGCGGCCTTCCGGGGATGAGGCTTCCTTCAGCGATCATTCAAATGTAGCGCATTATGGAAAGGACGGAGTTGGGAAGATTGAGCGCGTCTATCTTCCGAAGAAGCTGAATGCCGTCTATCTTCAGAAAATGATGCAGAAGCGGCCTGATGCAGAAGAGAAAAAACTGGAGGAAGATGACAAGGCTATTTATAATATCAAAGAGGGTAAAAAGACAGAGGCGGATCCGCACCTGGCCCAGATGCTGAAGCATGAACAGGATGTGGAGGCCGGAAAGAAGGATGACGGAAGATTTGTGATCCCTCCGAAGAAGGAGCCTGAGAAGGAGCCGGAGAAGGAGCCGGAGAAGGAGCCGAAGAAGGAGCCGGAGAAGGAGCCGGAGAAGGAGCCGGAGAAGGAGCCGGAGAAGGAGCCGGAGAAGGAGCCAGAGAAGGAGCCGGAGAAGGAGCCGAAGAAGGAGCCAGAGAAGGAGCCGGAGAAGGAGCAGGAGAAGACAGAAGAGAAAAAAGAGGAGAAATTAAACTATAAGCTTCCGCCGGTAGGAATGAAGAAGCGTTCCGCGGATGATACGACCACCTTAAAGGGAACTGCGAGTGCGTTTACCCGTGTTCTGCTGGATGCAAAGTCGAAGGAAGGCGAGAAGGCTCTGGCAAATGAAGTGGCCGGGAAGTATGATATGAAGGCAATCCGGGATACGGCCGACCGGTTGATCCGGGAACTGAATGGCACCATGCATTTTTATCTGGTCAGAACCTATTCCTCCTACAAGGAGATGAGGACGCATCTGGAGAAGGTTCGGAGACTGGCAGACAAGGGTGTGCCTGCCGCACCGGGAGCAAAGGTTGATTTCAGTGAAAAGGATGCGAAGGAGCTGGCAGATGCCATCGCGAAGGCAGGAAGAGCTGCCAAGTCCTACCTTTCTTCGAAATACGGCGATATGATGAAGGATCCCCGCAGACGGAATGACCCTGGTAAGCAGGATTATGAACAGCCGAGGATCAAGGTGGCGCTGGATACCTATGATAAAGTGCTGGAGATCCAGATGGCCCTTAAGGCAAAGAAAAAGGAAGGCGGCCTGAAGATCGATCAGGATGACCGCGAGGCGCTGGTGGAACATTTCCGGAAGGAGCTGGTGGCAGATCCGACAGGACCGGTCCGGATGCAGGAGGAAAGCCGGATCAACCGTGTCGTCTGGCCGAAGGGGTATGATCAGGGAATCGACCGGATCGAAGCAATTTTCGGTGCAATCTATGAGGAGATACCGGCATTATCAGGAGCCGGTGATCTGCAGAAGGTGAAAAATGCGCCGGCACATTTCCGCCCCATCGGGGAAGCGAAGGAGGATGCATATCTGTCGGACAAAGATTTTGTGGCACTTGCAGCCGGATCCCGAAGCTTCAATACGCTGCTGCTGGCCGTCAAGGGGGATGCGAAGGACATGTCCCGGCTGGTGAACACCGTCAATACGGGGAAAAACCAGGCGGTGCAGGCGCTTACGGCATATGAAAACGGAGATAATGAGCCCTTGGCACGGCTGATCGCAGCGGAGATCAATAACATAGCTGCGGGCGGACGCCAGACTTCGCCGGAGAAGCCGGAGATACGGCTATGCCTCAGTGAGATCGGTCAGCGGCTGACAGGTATCCTGAACAGAGATCCCGACCTGATGAAAAAAGCACTTTCGGAGGGACTGGAGCCAAAGGCGCTGAAGGAAATCAATAATATAGAGATCGAAGGCCGGTATGCCTGCATGGCGGATCGCTGGAAGGAAAGGGCAAAGGGCCTGCGTGGTGACCGGATCAGCAGTGAAGAGAAGGTCGAGCGGTATGTGGATCTTCTGATGGAGCGGTATCTGGCAGAGTCCGAGAAAAACGCCAGGGATACGAGAACGGCCAACGGCGTGCATGATACCATCAGTGAGCCGGGGATGGAGACCCGGATGCGGACCAGGATCCGAAATTATATCACAGCAAACGGTTTTGACACACTTTCACCGAAACAATTTGTAAACAGGGTGTATAATAAAGACGCAAAGAACTCACTTCGTAAAATGGATGTGATCACGGATGTGAACCGGGCCGAGACTCGGGATATCGTACGGAAGTCCAGAGGGCGCCACAGAGAAAATGTGGCGGCTGTCGATCCGGTGCAAAAAGGGAAAACACCTGAAGCCGGTGCAAGCGTAAGCGGAAGGCGGAGTGTGAAGGGTATCCAAAAAGGGAAGTAAAATCGAGGGGGCTATTATGATTACAATCGCTGTTGATGATCAGGAAAGTACAGCAAAGGAAATCGCAAAGCTGATGTCGGAGATCGATCCGGGGGGGACGCACAGTGCCTTCCCGGATTATCGAAGTGCTCTGGCCTACTGCAAGGAAAATCATCCGGATGTGGCATGGCTGGACATAGAAATGCCGGGGATGTCCGGACTGGAGCTGTCCATGGAGGTGAAGAAGCTTTCACCGAAGACAAATATCATTTTTGTCACAGGCCATGAACAGTTTGCCTACCAGTCCTTCCAGCTTCATGCCAGCGGGTTTATCCTGAAGCCTGCTAAGAAGGAGGATCTGGAACGGGAGCTGGCAAATCTGAGACATCCCATAGAGAAAGAGCTGACCGGACTTCTCCGAGTTCAGTGCTTCGGTAATTTTGAGGTGTTTGACCGAAAGGGTACGGCAGTCCGATTCAAAAGAAGCAAGGACAAGGAACTGCTGGCTGCTCTGATCGACCGGAGAGGTGCCATGTGCTCCGTGGGAGAGCTGGCAGGGATAATCTTTGAGGACAGGGATGATGACGCCAAGATGAAACGTCAGATGCGGGTATTCCTGTCCAGTCTGAAGGATGACCTGAAGCAGGTGGGCGCCGAGGCGGTCCTGGTGAAGGGCTGGAATGCCTATGGCGTGGACTGCTCGCTGATCGACTGCGATTACCTGGACTATCTGAAGGGTGACAGCACAGCGGTGAATTCCTTCATCGGAGAATATATGATCCAGTACTCCTGGGCAGAGATGACCCTTGGAGAACTGATCTCAAAGCCGGGCAGCTTCTATGACTGATCCTGAAAAATGAAGGAAAAAGCGGAAGAAGTACATTTACGAAGAATAATTACGAAGAAAAATTACGAAGAATAATATTTGGAACGATTGAAGACAGAGTATGAATAAAGAATTTGACTATAAAGCCATGCGTTATATCGCCGTTGTTATCCCGGCGCTTCTTGTGATCATGGGTCTGAAGTACGGATTGATCTATCTTTTTGTAAATCCGAACCAGGGGACCCTTGATTTTACGTTGTTTTTAAATTCGCAGGGCTATATGCTGGTGATCTACTTTATGGAGTGCATGCTCACCATCGGAATGTTTGTGAATCTGTTCCGCCTTTCGGATGTTACTTCCGGGTGGAATGCTGCAAGCATTGTTTTGATGATCAGTCTGATCACGGAGGTTCTGCTCCGGATCCTGGAGTGGCAGGGCAGATATCTGGAGCTGAATGTGCTGGATGTGTCATTCGTTGTTTTCCTCAGCTTGATCCCGGAGATCCTTCGCCTGTTGGGTATCGTTTTGTTCCTGCGGGAGGTTCGGAGGCTGAAACGTAAGATGAGAGACGGAGCTGTCCGAAGGAAGCCTGCGAAGGAAACGGAGGAAAAGAAGTCGAGGGGGCTGGCGTATTCCAGACACTGGTTCCTGGCCGCGGTGATCATGATCCTGTCAGTTCCGGTCACGCTGTTCCTCTGCAATTTTGTCTATCTGTTTTCCCTCGGTGTTTTGAAATGGATCGGACTGTTCGTATCGGTCGTATATTTGTCGTTCTCTGTTCTGCTCGGGATCCGGATCCGGAGCTTTTGTCAGGAGTATTATCTGTATCGTTATAATCAGGGTTGATTTTGCAGGAGTTGCAGGAGATAGAAATAGAAATGGAAGATCTGCAGGAAGTACAACTGAATATGGATACGGTCATTGACTTCGTCAATATCACGCTGATCATTGTGGGAATGCTGATCATCATTCTTCTTCTCATTGTATCGGTGCAGTTTAAAACCAGGCGTGTGCAGATGGGATACTTCCTTTATGCTGCCTGTACCGTTCTGATGGGACTTAGTCTTCAGATCGCCGACCGGAATATGTCGGAAGAGATCGGGGATGTACACTATATATGCTCCAGAGTCATGTACAGTCTGGTGGCGCCCCTGTTTGCTCTCTACTTCATGGAGACGGAGCGCGAGGAAGGTGAGGAATGGGATAAGAGATTCTGGACGAATCTTCAGTTCCTGATCGCTATTCTGGCGAGTGCGCTGGCAGCATTTGGAAAGAACAGTATTCTTGTCCAGCTGACGACCATGGTGCAGTATGCGATGGTCATGGTCATGCTGATGTTTTCAGCGAAGAGTATCCGGGCCAGTATCGGTTTCGTCCTTGGAAGTCTTTTTCCCGTGACTTCTTCGGTCATAGCGGTTGTGAATCCCAGGATCGATTTCCTCGGTTTTTCCCTTGTCATGCTGCTCCTCTCCGTATTCTTCCTTTATCAGATCGATACGGAGCGTGAGGTGTTGAAGAGCCAGGCGGAACTTTCGGAGAAGAGGGTGGCTCTCCTGATGGAACAGATTCACCCACATTTTATATACAATTCGCTTCAGCAGATCGCGATCCTTTCCGAAGAGGATGCAAAGGCAGTAAAACCTGCGATCCAGGACTTCTCCGGATATCTCCGGAGGAAATTCCAGGCGCTGACCGGTGAACCCATGATCTCCTTTGTGGAAGAGATGGAGCATGTGGATATGTATATCCAGCTGGCTCAGATCCTGCCCTCCCGGCACTTTGAGGTGGAAAAGGATATTCAGGTAAAGGAATTCATGCTCCCGCCCCTTACCCTGCAGCCGCTGGTGGAAAATGCCATCCAGTACGGCATTGGAATGAGTGAGGAGGGAGAGAAGATACGGATCCGAACCTTCCGGGAGAAGGGCTATATCGTGATCACGGTTCAGGATGACGGCCATGGCAAGGCCGTGCAGCTCCAGACGCAGAAGCGTTATAAGAGCGTTGGTACGGAAAATGTACGAACGAGGCTTAGAATCCTCTGCCAGGGAGAGCTTTCTATTGAGAAAACAGATGCGGGAACTACCGCCTCCATCCGGATCCCTGAGACAGAAGTGCAGCGGGAAATGATATGATTTATGATTTAGTTTTCTCTGTAGGCCCAGTATTTACAAGGGATTCAGCACATTTCCGAAAATTTCTCAAAAATTTTTTTTGTTTGTTACACTTTTGTTATACTTTGTGTGATATACTCACATCATCAACAAGAACAGCCGCAGGATGACGGCGAAAAAAATATAGAATCTATTCTAAGTATTCTAAGGAGGAAGAGAATTATGACTACATTAGGAGTAAAAACAACAAACTTTCTACGGGCAGTTACGCAGAACAAAAAGGCTATGATCGCATTAAAGGTTGCACTGGTTGCGTTCTGTGCACTTATCCTGACACTGTCCTTTGCAAACCCGGCATTCGCCGCTGAAACCGACATCAACCTGGATCCGGCAGTACACCCGGTTCTGAACCTGATCAACAAGCTGGTTAACCCGCTGCTCCTCATTGTAGGTGCCGGTGGTGTGATCTTCTGCATCATCCTTGGTGTTAAGTATGCAACAGCTGAGGAGCCGCAGGAGAGAGAGAAGAGAAAACAGTCTCTGAAGACAGCTATCATCGGATATCTTCTTATCTTCATTCTGGTAGTTATCCTGAGACTTTCTATCGGACCTCTGACCAAGTGGATGGCAGGTAACTCCAATACAGCACAGACATCTACATCTTCAACAAAGACGAAATAGCGTCGAATATTTAAGGATGACAGCGGAAATGAAAAGCCGCTGTCATCTTTTTTTGTCTTTCGTTGATATTGTATGGGGCTTTGTGGTAGAATTAGTCTGTTATAGTATGCTTAAAAGAAAATGGGGTAATTGTGTGCGAAAATAAGGATTTGCACTTTGAAGTGTTACACTTTTGTTATGCACTGCATGCTACAATTCATGTAAAGATTTGTAAAATTGTAACAGCCCTATCGCTTACAGGACAAGGAAGGAGCCACCGAACGGATGAATAAAAAGAAAAAACTGTTGCTCGGGATCATGATATTTGTCCTTTCAACAGCAGTTCTGGGCTTTGTTATAAATATGCTGATCACCACTCTCCCCACACTTCTGAAGGGAGGCGAATGGGAATGGGATTTCGGAATGTTTCTGGACTTCCGGACATGGCTTTATGGTCTTGCAGCGACGATCCTGGGCTTCCTGATCTGGATGCTCTCCGGCAATAATCTGGACTTCTTTATCTTTGAGAAGACCGGAAAGCTGCTGGGCGGAAAGCGGGATGTGGATGTCGTGAAGGGATCGCTGGAGAACAGCCGTTTCCTGACGGACAAAGAGAGAGATAAGTATTTCCCGGAACATGTATATGAAGAGCTGAATAAAGTGACGAAGGACGGAATTCCCGTCCGCGCCGTACTGGATAAGAAAAATCACCTTCAGGTGAACTTCTACCCCGGCGCACACTCGCTGGTTATCGGTGCTACCGGTTCCGGTAAAACGACAACCTTCATCAACCCGATGATCCAGCTTCTTGCATCTACAGCTGCAGGCAGCTCCATGATCATGACGGACCCGAAGGGCGAGCTTTTTGATCTGCATTCTGCATATCTGGAGTCCCGTGGTTACAAGGTTCTGCTTCTGGACCTGCGTGATACCTATTCTTCTTCCCGGTGGAACCCGCTGGAAGGAATCTGGGATATGTACCAGGAATATGTACAGGCAGGAAAGGAGATCCGTCTTCACAAGGACAGCATGGACGATTATCCGGACCTTCGAAGGATCGACGGCGACGTAGAAGAGGGAGAGCCCTGGGCAGAATGGAGAGGAACCGCATACGCGGATCTGTCTCATTGCCGGGATGATGTGGCAGTCACACGCCAGAAGTTTTATGACGAAATGTACGAGGATCTGAATGACCTGATCTCCGTTATCTGTCCCATAGAGAATGACAAGGATCCTGTTTGGGAGAAGGGTGCCCGTTCCATTATCATGGCCACCTGCCTTGCCATGCTGGAGGATTCGGAGGACGAGCGTCTGGGCATGACCAAGGAGAAGTTCAACTTCTTCAACATCAACAAGGCCCTGACCAATTCGGAGGACGAGTTTGCGACGCTGAAGTCCTACTTCGACGGACGCAGCAAGCTGTCCCAGGCGTACACCCTGTCCCGTCAGGTTATGTCTGCTGCGGATACGACACTTTCCTCCTACATGTCGATTACATTTGACAAGCTGAACATGTTCAACGACCGGGGACTCTGCGGTCTGACTTCTGCAACCGATGTACAGGCGGAGAAGTTTGCAGATCAGCCCACGGCGCTGTTCATGAAGATACCGGACGAGAAGGATACCCGTCACGGACTGGCAGCGGTATTTGTCCTCTGTATGTACAAGGCGCTGATCAAGGTGGCATCGGCAAGAGAGGATCTGTCCCTTCCGCGAAATGTGTACTTTATCCTTGATGAGTTCGGAAATATGCCGAAGATCGAGAAGTTTGACAAGATGATCACCGTAGGACGTTCCCGTAAGATCTGGTTCAACATGGTGGTACAGTCCTACTCACAGCTGAACAACGTATACGGCGAGAAGGTTGCAGACATCGTAAAGTCCAACTGTGGTATGAAGATGTTCATCGGATCCAACGATATCGGTACCTGTGAGGAGTTCTCAAAGCTTTGCGGAAATATGACAGTACGGACCACCTCCACATCTTCCTCCATCGGAGCGAAGGCGGGAGACCTGAACCTTTCGACACAGTCGCAGGTTCGTCCGCTGATCTATCCTTCCGAGCTTCAGATGCTGAACAACAAGGAAAGTACCGGAAATGCCATCATCGTTACCTTCGGTAACTATCCGCTGAAAACGAAATATACACCGAGCTACCAGTGTCCGTACTACCAGATGGGCCGGATGAACATGGATGAGCTTCGGAGTCATATGTTCCGTGCCGACGAAGTTTACTATGATCTGGATGACAGAAACAGAGAGGTCCTCGGAGAAGTAGCAGAAGATGAATCGGCATAACGGGTTTTGATAGGGAGATAAAGAACATTTATGAAAAAGGCGTTTATTACGTTCAGTTTCATATTGCTGGGAGCACTTCTTCCCGCGATGACTGTGTGTGCAGAGCCTGAGAACGATACAGAGTCTGAGGGCAGCACACAGCAGGGGATCACTGTGGTCTCGGATGATCCGGTGGAGAACATCGACTATACGGGTCCGGTGGATCTCATAACGGGGGAGCCCATCGAGGAAGGCATGACCTATAACAGTGAGTTTGTCACTATTTCCGATAATGTTCGTTTCAGTAATTACACCGGAGAATATGTGTATCAGGTAGGTAATACCATGCTCCGGAGCAGCGTGGCAGACGGCATGATCGTAACAGAGCCGGTATCCATGAGCAAGGAAGGAAAGACAAATCTCACGCTTTATAAAGACGGAGAAGCTCTGGACGATATCCCGGAAATGGTAAAGGATAAGGGAGAATACGTCATGGTCACCACGGAGTCCGGCGGCGAAAAGCAGCTGTTCTCCTTCAAGATTGTTGGTGAGGTCACCGGTAAGATCACATACTACATACTTCCTGCCGGTTTTTCCGTTCGAAATCTCACGTATAACAGTAAGCCTGTAAATCATAATCAGGGTTCTGTGGACATGACCAAGGAGGGTCATTATATCGTAGATTATACCTGTGCAGCCACAGGAAAGGATTATAGTCTGGACGTGTTCATCGATCATACGCCTCCACAGGTTACCTTCTTAGGCCTGGACGAGGATGATACCTGCAGAGGGCCGGTAACGGTAGCAGGTATGGAAGAGACCGACACGATCTCGATCATGTTTGATGAGACAGAAGAGGTGACACTGGACGAAGAAAACAAGCTTTATGATACTGGTTACTATCATGTGATGGTCACCGATCAGGCAGGGAATTCTACAGAGAAGGATTTTGAGATCCTCCTCTATATCAATATCAATGCAGCACTGTTCGTTCTGGCCATTTTCGCAGTTATTCTCGGAGTGATCATTGCGCTTGCGGTATCAAGAAAGAAACTGCGTGTACGTTAAGGCGTTAAGATAACAAGACGGTAAGAAAGTAATACAGTAAGTAAGACAGTAAGATGGAGTAAAAAGAATGGTTTTATTTGGAGTAGGAGATATTCTCAGCCCAATTAAAGACTGGTTCCAATCGATGCTTGAGAACGTCATATTCCGACTGTTCTATTTTCTGGAGACAATGGTTCTCCGGATCATAAAACTGGTCGAGGATACGATGATGATCTTCACCGGAGAGAAAGCAGTGTCCTATAACAATAAGCCAATGACGCTGATTGATGTGTTCTTCAATCATTCAGCGATCCGGAGTATCTACACTGGAGTGGCAATTATAGGAATCATCTTTGCTTTTGCATTCGCGGTTATCGCCGTGATCCGTAAGATCGGTGACCTCAGGGATAAGCAGCAGGGTGTAACGCTTGGTATGATCCTGGGGAATCTCTTTAAGAGCGTCCTTCTTATTGTGGGCATGAATGCCATCATGATCGTGGCGCTTACCACAACAAACCGTCTGACGACGGCCATTGGTGAAGCGATCAAATACGGAGGTTTGGCCGGACAAGGGGCGAACTCCATAACATTTACGGATGAACAGTATGCCGCCATGGGGCGGATCATCAATACCATAGGAAACTACTCACTGAATCAATCCTATCGGTCCCGATATAATCTGAATGCATGCTATAACGATATACGTGGAGATCTGCAGATGCTCGCGGAGCAAGGTGTTTTCGACTTCCATTACGTATCCTATGATGCAAAAAATCAGGTGGAGTTGACCTGGCAGAGTTTGATGGAGGAGCTGGGAACGGGCTATGATTTCTCGAAGGAAGCTCCGCTGGATTCCTATGATGACGGTCTTACAAATGCGATCCTTGACTGTATGGAGGCCTTCCGTGCAAATACGAATCTTCGTGTTTTGGAGAGCTATACGCGAAAGGATGGCATATCCGATAAAGCGACCCAGACCGTTCCTATGGACCGGATCATTTTCCTGGTGGGAACCATGGGAACCGTCGGAAATAATGCGGCAGCCCGGAATGATGCTTTCAATCAGAACCCGAGTTTTCTGGATCCTGTCCGTCAGCCCTTCTATATCGGAGAGAGAAGCATCTATGACTGGACGGCTGTAAAGGAAGCTTTTGATCCGAGTCCGATCAAGATGAATTATATTCTGGTATATGCCATTGCGGTTGCAATGCTCATGGAGATGCTGGTTGTGATCGTTACATGTGCAGTTCGAATCTTCAACCTTTTGGCATTATATATCGCATCTCCGCTGGCCATCGCGGCCATTCCTCTGGATGACGGGGGAAAGTTTAAGCAGTGGACTACGGCATTTATCGTTCAGCTGCTTGGTGTCGTGGGAATGGTACTTTCCATGCGTCTGTTCCTGATGTTCCTCCCCATCGTCTGGGGTCCGGCACTTCAGGTCGGCGACAGCGCGATCCTTACCTGTATCGTGAAGGCCGTGATCACCTACGGTGGTATTACGGCGGTGAACAAGGTTAACGGTATCTTTACCGGTATCCTTGCTGATAACGCAGGTTATCAGGCAATCCTTGCCGGTGATGTACGTGACAAGGTTACCAACAGTGCAATCGGTAAAAAGCTGGATTCCATGAGTGCAAGTTCCATCGGAGGATCTCTCGCTTCAGGCGCTGCAGGAGCAGTTGGAGCAGTGGCAGGCGGTATCGGCGGTATAGGCAAAAAATTGGGTGGAAAGATTGCAGATGCAACCGGTCTTTCTGCCGTAGGTCGATCCATCCGCGGTGCTGCAGAAGCAATCGGGCTGGCGAAGCCGCATGACAAGAGTACAGATCCGGAGACAGTAAAGCAGGGAAGAGAAAGAGATCGACTGAGAGATCAGAAGATGCTGGCTGCAGATGTGGCCTTTGCCGAGAAGAATGGCAGACATCGTGACGGACGCGTGCTTGGCAGAGATGAACTGGATTCGATGAAGAAAACCCTGGGTTATATGGAGAAAGGAAACACCCTGGGCGAAGCAAAGAAGCTTGCCGCTGTGGATATGAAGCATGATGCGCTGGATCGGAAGGCTGAAGCGAAAGCAAAGGCGAATGAGATCCCGACAAATTTAGGAAACCAGGGTGGCGGCGCCGGTGATGGCGTGCCGGAGAACCAACGGAATGCGGGGAATCTTGATAATCTCTTCGGACCGGACAACCAGAATGACGGAGGCGACGATGGCCCGGGGGGGGCTGATCCCGGTAATCTCAGAGAAGCTTTTGGAGGCTTGGGTGAGGGTGCCGGGGGAGAAGACGCTGCAGGCATTGGTGCAGGCGCTGGCCCCGGCGTAGGTGCAGGCGCAGGCGCAGGACCCGGCGAAGGAGCTGTCCAAGAAGGCGTCAACGCTCTTCAGGATGCGTTATACGGAGATCATCCCGAAGAGAATCTAAATGCCGAGAACCTGCGTGAAAATGTGCTAAATCCCAATGAAATGGGACCTGCAGGTGAACACCCGGATATCGGCAGAAATTCCATGGGCGATCTTGGCCGTGGAAATATGAACCTGGGAGGAATTGATGGAAACCTCGGCGGAGGCGGAGCGAACCTCGGTGGAGGCGGAGCGAACCTCGGTGGAGGCGGAGCAAACCTTGGCGGAGCAGGCCGTGGAACCATGGGTCCCATAGGTGGTGACGCAGGGCGCGGAGCTGCAGGCTTCGGTGGAGCTGACCGCGGAGCGGAGCCCCCCACCAGAAATACCGTAGGGACGAATACCATGGCAGGTATGAACCTTGGTGATGGTGCAGGAACTGCGAACGTCGGAGGTGGAGTAAATATCGGCGGAGGCGCCGGAACTGTGAACACCGGACTTGGAACCGGAGGAATCGGCGGAGGCGCCGGAACTGTGAACACCGGACTTGGAACCGGAGGAATCGGCGGAGGCGCCGGACCCGTGAATACCGGACTTGGAGCCGGAGGAGTCGGCGGAGGCGTTGGAACCGTAAACGTCGGCCCGGGAATCGGAGATAATGGAACAATGCATGTCGGCCCAGGAACAGGAGGCGGTGGAACCGTAAATACCGGACTTGGAACCGGAGGAATCGGCGGAAGCGTTGGAACCATGAACGTCGGAGGCGGAGTTAATCTCGGCGGAGCAGACATCGGACCGGAGCCCCCCACCAGAAATACCGTAGGGACGAATACCATGGCAGGTATGAACCTTGGTGACGGTACCGGAACTGCGAACGTCGGAGGTGGAGTAAATATCGGCGGAGGCGCCGGAACTGTGAACACCGGATATGAAACCGGAGGAATCGGCGGAAGCGTTGGAACCATGAACGTCGGAGGCGGAGTTAATCTCGGCGGAGCATACATCGGACCG
>CADAXW010000043.1 GCA_902792005.1 uncultured Lachnospiraceae bacterium | reverse complement strand
CGGGCGCCCATTGATAAGGCCAAAAATGTGAGAAATCTGGTGGAACGCGCGGAGCAGGAGCCGGATACCGGAGCTGTTGATATCGCCACGGATGGTGCCAGTGTGGAGACCGGTGAGGCCGCGCCCATGAAGGAGATTGGGCATTACGCGGTACATTTGCAGAGTGAGAATAAGAAACTGACGGTGGATGTGGATGCGCCCGTGAAGACGGCGGAGTGTGACGGCTATCCCGTCCTTTCCGTGACCAGACGGAAGGTGGATGACGAGCTCCTGAAGAAGATCAAGGAGATGCTGCTGGGAGATGCAAAGCTTTATGACGGAACAAGGCTGATCGCCCCGGAGATCGAAGGGATGAGAAAACGCGGAGAAGACATAGGTGACGCAGCAGACTACGAAGGCCAGATTTCTTATTCGGAGGTGACAAAATATCCTGTGGAGCCGAAGCTTTCCGTGGTGAAGGATCAGGCAGATGCCTATAAGGACATGCCCAATTACAAGGATTATTATATGCAGCTCATGCCTGAGGGAGAGCGCTTCTACGGAGTGACTGACGGCAAGGACGGAACCTACAGTACACTGGAGGTTACGAATTCGGACAGCTACGGATCGTCTCTGAAATTCTTCAGGAATTCGGACTATCTGATCACAGGAGGTCTGGTGCTTCCCGGACTTGAAATCTATCGCTGGCCGGTGGAGAAGGGGCAGGACTATATCATGTCGGAGGAGAATCTCATGCGCCCCCTGGAAGTGCCTGAGCTTATGAAAGAGATTACTTCGGAAAACGGAGAGTCCTACGCCGAGGGGCTTGGACCGGATCCCAACTATAAGGGATACAAGGTTGAGCTCAGCACGAAGGAGACCAACCAGATCAAAAAGGAGGATGCCATAAAGCAGGCCCAGGAGTTCCTGGCAAAGGCCGGCCTGACCGGTGATATGGCGCCGGTTTCCGTGGAGGACGTATATTTCACGGATGCTCGTCAGGATATCAAGACACCCCAGGCGGACGGGAGTTACACATATAATTTCAAGACCGGAAGAGCATGGCATATCTACTTCACCCGGATGATCAACGGAAATGAGCTCCAGAACTTCGGAGATATGTATTATGAGCGCTCCACAGCCGGCGGCGTGGATAAGAAGGTCTGGTTCGGCGAGGAGATTGAGGTCTATGTCAATGACAACGGCGTCATCGGCCTTTCCGTAAATAACCTGTTAAATGTGGCGGAGCAGGTGGTTGATAACAGCACACTTATGGATTTTGAGAAGATCAAGGAGATCTATGAGCAGAGTCAGCTGGAGACCCTGAATCGTTCCACGTCCTTTGACTCCATCATGAGCGCGGGACCGGAGAACGAAGAAAGCTTCACATTTAAGATCGACGATATCAGTCTGAAGTACACCAGAGTTGCTGAGCAGAATAACTTCCAGCGGGGACTTCTGGTTCCTGTGTGGACCTTCTCGGGTACCTGCTATGACAAGGACGGCAAGGAGTACACCAGCGGAAGCTTCATAGAGATCAATGCCATTGACGGTTCTGTCTACAATGCGGAGGCGGGATACTAAGAGCCGGAAGGAAGGGACGAAACGAGGCCCGATGCGAGGCCGATGCGGGGTACGTCAAAAAACACTTGCATTTTCCGGAAGTGTCTGATATTATACCCAAGGTACTGTCACTGAGTGACTGGAGAACTCCGACCGTTACCCGGTGATCAGCGAATTATATTTTAGGAGGAATCAGAAAATGATTACCAAAGAGCAGAAGGCAGAGATCATTGCCAAGTACGGCAATGGCGATGGTGACACAGGTTCACCGGAGGTACAGGTAGCGATCCTTACAGCACGGATCAATGATCTGAATGGCCACTTCAAGGCACATCCCCATGATCATCATTCCAGAAGAGGACTTCTGAAGATGGTTGGTCAGCGTCGTAACATGCTGGCATACCTGAAGTCCAAGGATATCGAGCGCTACAGAGCAATCGTTCAGAAGCTTGGCCTCAGAAAATAATTACGAAAGAGCAGCGGTATTCCCGTTGCTCTTTTGTTTTCTTTCGGGTAAAATCAAACTGTTGGAAGATGCATTGGCAAATGCGCCGCTAATCGTGATCGAATTCTATATTTTGCAGGAAGGTAGTAGTATGCAGAATACAATCATAACAGGAACCACCGGTGTTTTAGGACTGATCGGGAACCCGGTGCGTCATACCATGTCCCCCATGATCCATAATACCCTGTCCGAGGAGCTTGGACAGGATCTCAGATATCTTCCCTTTCCGGTGGAAGAGGATGTGACAGCTGCGGTCCGCGGCGCGTACCATCTGGGAATCCGTGGGTTAAATGTTACCGTTCCCCATAAAACAGCAGTCATGGAGGCCCTGGCCGAGGTGGATGATTCCGCCCGGATCATCGGCGCCGTAAATACACTTGTGCGGATCGAAGGAGGCTACAAGGGCTACAACACGGATATGCCGGGTCTTGGCCGGGCACTGAAGCTCCGAGGGATCTCTCTTTCGGGACAGCAGGTGATCGTGCTGGGAGCAGGAGGTGCTTCCCGTGCGGTGTGCACCCTTGCGCTTTCGGAAGGAGCTGACTCTGTCTGGCTTCTGAACCGGACGCTGGAAAAGGCGGCGGCACTGGCAGAAGAGCTGAACCAACATTTTCAGGGGAATCGTCTTACGGCCCTTGCTGCAGAGGACTACAAGAAGGTTCCCAGGATGCCCTCCATCCTGATCCAGTGCACATCTCTGGGTCTGCATGAGGGAGACGGGCTTCTGGTGGAGGATGATGACTTCTTCCACATGGCAACCTATGGCTACGATCTGATCTACAATCCGGCCGTGACCCCGTTTCTGGCCAATTGCGAGAGGCTGGGGATCCCCTGCGATAACGGGCTTTCCATGCTGCTTTATCAGGGGATCATTGCCTATGAACTCTGGACCGGCGTTTCGGTGTCGAAGGAGCTGGCAAACCGCGTATATACACGGCTGAGACGACATTTGTATGGCGATAATGTGGTCCTGACAGGCTACATGGGCTGCGGAAAATCCACCGTAGGGCAGGCGCTGGCGGAAAAGACCGGAAAGGACTTTCTGGATACGGATGCAGCCATCGAGGAGATGCAGGGCTGCAGCATCCGTGAGATCTTTGAAGGACAGGGCGAAGAGGCCTTTCGGGATATGGAAACCGAGCTGCTCCGGCATCTTTCGAAAACCTGCGTGAACACCGTGATCGCCACCGGAGGCGGGATCGTGCTCCGAAGCGAGAATCGGGAGCTTCTGAAAAAGACCGGTCAGGTGGTATGGCTTAAGGCATCCCCGGAGGAGACCCTGAAGCGGGTGAAGAATGATACCGGAAGACCGCTGCTGGACAGCGCCTCCGAGCAGGAAATGGCAGAGAAGATACAGCACATGCTCCGGGAAAGAGGACCGGCCTACAGTGCGGCAGCGGACAGCACGATCATGACAGACGGAAAAACCATAGAGACGATAATGCAGGAGATAGAGTCGTAGGAGGAAAAGAGAGGCCCAAATTATTGATATTTTTACGATTATTCTATGACCGTTTTAGGGTTGCTTATATTATGTAGATATGGTAAAATGACAGAGATTGTTTCGAGGAAAACCGAGACTACTGAAAAGCCGATCGCGAATCCCTTTTGGGATCTGTTTTTCAGTCGTTTCGGACCCTTGAATCGATCAAAATAAAGATCGACAGATCGAAAAAAGAAGGAGAAAAACATGTACAAGAAGTTTGAAATGGAGCTTGCCGGCAGAACACTGCGTGTAGACGTAGACCGTGTTGGTAAGCAGGCAAACGGTGCAGTTCTGATCCACTATGGTGATACCGTAGTGCTTTCAACCGCAACTGCATCCAAGGAACCCAGAGAAGGTATCGATTTCTTCCCGCTCTCAGTTGAGTATAACGAGAAGATGTATGCCGTAGGAAAGATCCCGGGAGGCTTCAACAAGCGTGAGGCAAAGCCGTCAGAGAATGCAATCCTGACAGACCGTGTTATCGACCGCCCCATGCGTCCGCTGTTCCCGAAGGATTACAGAAATGACGTAACACTGGACAACCTGGTGCTTTCCGTTGATCCGGAGTGCGCACCGGAGCTGACTGCTATGATCGGTACTGCTATCGCTGTATCCATCTCCGATATCCCGTTTGACGGCCCCTGCGCTACAACACAGGTAGGTCTGGTAGATGGAGAGCTGATCTTCAACCCCAACAGCACACAGAACCTGAATTCCGATCTGAAGCTGACCGTTGCTTCCACACGTGAGAAGGTCATCATGATCGAGGCCGGTGCAAATGAAGTACCGGAGGCAAAGATGCTGGAGGCAATCTTCGCAGCACACAAGGTAAATCAGGAAGTTATCGCATTTATTGATAAGATCGTTGCTGAGGTTGGTAAGCCGAAGCACAGCTATAACAGCTATGCGATCCCCGAGGAGCTGTTCGCAGCCATCAAGGAGGTTGTACCGCCGGAAGAGATGGAGGTTGCAGTCTTCACAGATGACAAGCAGACTCGTGAGAAGAATATCGACGACATCAAGGAGCGCCTGAAGGAGAAGTTCGCTGAGAACGAAGAGTGGCTGGCACTTCTGGGAGATGCTCTGTATCAGTACCAGAAGAAGACCGTTCGTAAGATGATCCTGAAGGATCACAAGCGTCCGGACGGACGTGCCATCAACCAGATCCGTCCTCTGGCAGCAGAGGTTGATCTGATCCCCCGCGTTCATGGTTCTTCCATGTTCACCCGTGGACAGACTCAGATCTGCGACATCGTAACTCTGGCTCCGCTTTCCGAGGCACAGAAGATCGACGGACTGGATCCGAATGTAACAACCAAGCGTTACATGCATCATTACAACTTCCCGGCATACTCCGTTGGTGAGACAAGAGTATCCCGTGGACCGGGACGTCGTGAGATCGGTCATGGTGCACTGGCAGAGAGAGCACTTCTTCCGGTAATTCCTTCTGAGGAAGAGTTCCCGTATGCGATCCGTGCCGTATCCGAGACATTTGAGTCCAACGGATCTACATCCATGGCATCCACCTGTGCATCCTGTATGTCTCTTATGGCAGCAGGTGTTCCCATCAAGGCTCCGGTAGCTGGTATCTCCTGTGGTCTGGTAACCGGTGAGACAGATGATGACTATGTAGTACTGACAGATATCCAGGGACTTGAGGACTTCTTCGGCGATATGGACTTCAAGGTAGCAGGTACAGAGAAGGGTATCACAGCGATCCAGATGGATATCAAGATCCATGGTCTGACAGATGATATCATCCGCGAGGCGATCTCCCGTACAAGAGAAGCCCGCATGTACATCCTGAATGAGGTTATGCTGAAGGCAATCCCCGAACCTCGCAAGGAGCTCAGCGCATATGCTCCGAAGATCGTTTCCATGAACATCGATCCGGATAAGATCGGTGAGGTGATCGGTCAGAAGGGTAAGACCATCAACGGAATCATCGAAGCAACCGGCGTTAAGATCGACATCGATGACTCAGGACGTATCGATATCTGCGGCGTAGAGCAGGAGGGCATCGATAAGGCACTTCAGATCATCCACTCCATCGTGGATCCCATCGAAGTTGGCAAGACATATGAAGGAACTGTTGTACGCATCATGCCTTACGGCGCATTTGTACAGCTGTCTCCGAACAAGGATGGTATGATCCATATCTCCAAGCTGGCTCCGCACCGCGTAGCAAAGGTTGAGGACGTGGTAAATATCGGCGATCTGGTTCGCGTAAAGGTACTTGAGGTAGACCGTATGGGTAAGATCAGCCTCAGCCTGAAGGACGCAGAGTAATATCAGAGTATAATTAGTAACCGTTGACCTAATACTTCCTGCCTGTGCCGAAACCGGTGCAGGCAGGAGATTTATAAAATGAGATTTATCGGGGGAGAAGCGTATGCGTTACGGTTTTTTTGATGAAGAGAAAAAAGAGTATGTGATCGAGCGGCCGGATACACCGGCACCGTGGGCCAACTATCTGGGCTCTCCGGAGTACGGCGCGATCATTTCAAACAATGCGGGTGGTTACAGTTTTGCCAAGTCAGGCGCAAACGGACGTATTCTCCGCTATGTGTTCAATCAGTTTGACAAGCCGGGTCGTTATATCTACATTCGAGATAATGACTCCAAGGATTACTGGTCTGCATCCTGGCAGCCGGTAGGAAAGGATCTTTCCACCTATAAAAATGTGGTTCGCCACGGTACAGCGTATTCCAAGTTCGAGACCGATTACGCCGGCATCCGTTCGGATGTTATGTACTATGTTCCGCTGGATGCGACCCACGAGATCTGGTACACAAAGGTGACAAATACCTCCGATCAGCCCAGAAACCTTACGGTTACAGGCTATGCGGAGTTTACAAATGACTGCAACTATGAGCAGGATCAGGTAAATCTGCAGTACACACTGTTTATCACAAGAACTTATTTCAAGGGCAACCGCATCAAGCAGGTTGCAAATGAGTTCGTTAAGAAGGACAAGGCAGTGAACGGAAATGTAGCGATGTCCAAGTTCCTGGGCCTTGCCGGTGCAGAGATCAGCTCATACTGCGGTGATAAGGAAGCTTTCATTGGAAACTATCATGATTACAGAAATCCCGTTGGAGTAGAAAACGGAGATCTGGGTAATCAGCTGAATTATAATGCCAACGGCTGTGGAGCACTTTCCACCGTGTTCACACTGGCTCCGGGCGAATCAAAGTCCTTTGCATTCGTTCTTGGAATGAAGGAAGATCCCGAGGCTGAGGCTGTTATGGCAGGCTATGCAGACGTTGAGGCAACTGTTGAGAAGGAGTATGAGAAGCTGGTAGGATACTGGCACGAGAAGCTGTCACATTTCCAGGTAAAGACTCCGGACGAGTCCTTCAACGCAATGATCAACACCTGGAACGCATACAACTGCTTCATGACCTTTATCTGGTCACGTGCAGCATCCTTTATCTACTGCGGACTCCGGAACGGCTACGGCTACCGCGATACCGTACAGGATATCCAGGGTGTGATCCATCTGGCACCGGAAATGGCAGTGGAGAAGATCCGCTTCATGCTTTCCGCACAGGTGGACAACGGCGGCGGACTTCCGCTGGTTAAGTTCACACACAATGCGGGACATGAGGATACACCGGATGATGAGTCCTATGTAAGAGAGACCGGACATCCGGCATACCGTGCAGATGATGCACTGTGGCTGTTCCCGACCATTTACAAGTATATCTCCGAGTCCGGCAATCTGGACTTCATCGATGAGGTGATCCCCTATGCCAACAAGGACGACGGAACCGTATATGACCACCTGAAGCGCGCCATCGATTTCTCCATGAATCGTCTTGGAAATCACGGCATGCCGGCAGGACTTTTCGCAGACTGGAACGACTGCCTGCGTCTTGGAAAAGACGGAGAGTCCACATTTGTGGCATTCCAGCTGTACTATGCAATGACCATCATCCGTAAGTTTGCAGAGCATAAGAAGGATGCCATCTATCTGGCATACATCGACGAGATCCAGCCGAAGCTGGGTGACACCATCCAGAAGCTTTGCTGGAACGAGGACCGTTACATCCGAGGCTTCAAGGATGACGGACTTGTGATCGGTCAGAGAACGGATCCGGAAGCAAGCATGTGGCTGAATCCCCAGAGCTGGTCTGTTATTTCAGGCCTGGCAACTCCGGAGCAGGCAGATCTTGCACTGGACAGCGTATTCCGCGAGCTGAATACAGATTACGGCGCAATGGTTATGTATCCGCCGTATAAGGAGCACGCATTTGAGGGCGCTCTGATGCTTCTCTTCAATGCATGCACCAAGGAGAATGCAGGTATCTTCTCACAGCCCCAGGGCTGGATCATTCTGGCAGAGGCCCTGAGAGGACACGGCAACCGCGCATTTACCTACTTCACAGAGTCAGCACCGGCTGCTATGAACGACAAGGCTGAGATCCGTAAGCTGGAGCCGTATTCACACGGTCAGTTTACCGAGGGTAAGGACAGCCCGTTCCATGGCCGCAGCCACGTACACTGGCTGACAGGTACAGCTTCCACCGTTATGGTAGGCTGTGTTGAAGGTATCCTGGGTATGCGTCCGGACTTCTACGGTCTGCGCATCGCTCCGGCTGTATCCTCAGATTGGAAGGAGTTTGAGATCAGCAAGCTGTTCCGCGGCAAGAAGCTGCACATCACGGTTCAGAATCCGGAAGGAAAAGAGTCCGGCTTCACATCCATGACCGTGAACGGAAAAGCATACGAGGACAACTACATCCTTGCATCAGATCTGCAGGATGAAAATGAAATCGTATTTGTTATGTAATCATAAAAGATTCAGATGACACAGTAGTTGTGTCACGAATGAAACGTCGTTAAGATTCGGAGCAGTTTTCGGCTGCTCCGTTTCGGCGGTAAAAGGAGAACGCATGGCTGCACCAAAAACCACGAATACAAAGAATTCGACGAATGCGACGAATGCGAATAAAAGAAAAAGCACCACTGCAGGGAAGAGCAGGAGCAGGAGTACTAATTCTCAGCCGAAGCCCAGGACCAGCCGGATCATTAATGATGATGACGAGAAGGCACTCAGTCCGGAGCGTCAGCGGGAGATCTACTTCTTTGTCTATCTGGCAGTGGCTGTTTTTATGCTGTGCAGTAATTTCGGTATCTGCGGTTCCTTCGGAAATGTGATCTGCGGTTTCTTCTTCGGGCTTTTCGGCTGGGTACAGTACCTGCTGCCGATCTACCTGTTTCTGGGCGCCGCATTTATCCTGTCCAACGGACCGAAGAAGAGCATCATCCGGAAGCTGATCTGGATCGCAGTTCTTCTTATGATCTGCTCCTTTATCGCGCAGCTGGTTCATGGTATGGAGGCGGTAACCGCAAAGAGTCTTTATATGGACGGTTATACGGATCATGCCGGCGGAGGCTTCTTCTTCGGAGGGCTTCTTACGCTGATCTACAATCTGATCGGAAAGGTTGGAGTGATCATCCTGACCGTGCTGCTGTCCATCGTGGCAGTGATCCAGGTGACAGGCATCTCCGTGATCGAGCTGTTCAAGAGGATCTTCTCATTTAATTACAGCGATGTATATAACTACGACGACGAGTCGGATGAGTATGACGATTATGACTATGATCGTCCTGCAAGATCCGGCAGAAATGCAAGACCTGCCCGGCGGCTCAGCTCAGACGAGCTGAAGGTTCTTCCCGATGATGATTCTGACGGAAATGCAGGCCGGAGCGGTAAGGCAGGAAAGAACGGCCAAAAGGGCCGGGGCAAGGCTAAGAAGGAGGAGAGCATCTCCGAGGATGAAATGCAGGAGCTGATCCCGGATCCCTTCCAGAATGAACTGGATGATCTGAAGGCAGCAGCCCGTCAGAAGGTTGCAGCAGGGAAGAAGGCTCAGGCAGAGGAAGACATCTTCTCCAAAAAGGAGAGCTCAGCAAGGCAGGGTAAGGTGCCTGTAGCACCGGACCGCGGTCTTTCCATCCCCAGCGACGAGTCCTTCCGGAATACCCGGATCGCCCGGGACCTGGCGGAGGAGCAGGAGCTGGATGCTGCCCGGGAGCAGGGCCCCACAGACTTCTTTGATCTGAAGCCCGCAAAGGAATCCTATGAGGATGAGGTCGGCGGAGTCTGGGATGAAGACGACAGGATCAGTGATGCAGTGGAAGAAGGCTTCGTGGTGGATGCGGACGCATTTGCGCTGAGAACCAGCCAGAGCAGAAGCGCGGCAGACAATACTCCCACAGGCGATACAGGTGCTGCCCGTCCGGCTCAGGATACAAAGGTGACTCACAACGACACCCTGCGTGAGACCGGTCAGATCCAGCAGGAAATGCAGATGAGCCAGGAAGCAAAGGCAAAGAAGAAGCCCTACCGGTTCCCGCCGGTGAATCTTCTGACCCCTCCGAAGCGCGGCGGCGCCAAGGGAGATGCCGATGTGCGTGAAACAGCCATCAAGCTGAAGCAGACCATGGAAAGCTTCGGCGTAAATGTAACCATCACCGACTACAGCCGCGGTCCCGCGGTGACCCGGTTCGAGATGACTCCGGAGGTGGGCGTTAAGGTAAGCAAGATCCTGTCCTTACAGGATGATATCAAGCTGAATCTTGCTGCGGCCGACATCCGTATCGAGGCCCCGATCCCGGGCAAGGCAGCCATCGGTATCGAGGTTCCCAACGGGGAAACCCAGATGGTTACCTTCAGAGAACTGATCGACAACGATACATTTAAGAATGCGAAGTCCAAAATATCCTTTGCCATCGGTAAGGATATCGGCGGACAGACCATCATCGGGGATATCGCAAAGATGCCCCATATGCTGATCGCAGGTGCTACCGGTTCCGGTAAGTCCGTCTGCATCAACACCATCATCATGAGCATCCTCTATAAGGCAAAGCCGGAAGAGGTAAGGATGATCATGATCGACCCGAAGCAGGTGGAGCTTGCTGCATACAACGGCCTTCCCCACATGCTGATCCCGGTAGTGACGGACGCAAAGAAGGCGGCAGGCGCACTGAACTGGGCAGTCCAGGAAATGGAGCGCAGGTACAAGCTCTTCTCGGAATACAATGTCCGTAATCTGGAGGGCTTCAACAAGAAGGTCAGGGATGAGGGAGAAGCAGGTCCGGAGGATCTGGAGCACGCAAACTTCCGCTTCCTTCCCCAGATCGTTGTTATCGTAGACGAGCTGGCAGACCTGATGATGGTGGCCCACGGCGAGGTGGAGGAAGCCATTGTACGCCTTTCTCAGCTGGCACGTGCGGCAGGAATACATTTGATCATCGCAACACAGAGACCTTCCGTCGATGTCATCACAGGTCTGATCAAGGCAAATGTACCGTCTCGTATCGCGTTTGCGGTTTCCAGCGGTACCGATTCCAGAACCATCCTTGATATGGTGGGAGCTGAGAAGCTGCTTGGAAAGGGCGATATGCTGTACTTCCCCACGGGAATACCGAAGCCCATCCGTGTGCAGGGCGCCTTCGTATCGGATGAAGAGGTGGTTGCCGTTACGGATTACATCAAGAAACAGACCGGCGACAACGAGTATGACGAAGAGATCGAGAAGTCCATTGATTCCGGACTTTCCGGCAGCAGTGCAGCTGCAGGTACGGAGGAAGCGGACGAGAGGTTTGATGAGTACTTCGAGGAAGCAGGCCGTCTGGTGATCGAGAAGGACAAGGCAACCATCGGATACCTTCAGAGAGTCTTCCGCATCGGCTTCAACCGTGCGGCAAGGATCATGGATCAGCTGGCGGATGCCGGGGTTGTGGGACCGGAGGAAGGTACCAAGCCCAGAAAGGTCCTGATGACCATGGATCAGTTTGAGGACTTTATGTCCCTCTGATCTGAATCTGAATAGAATCTGAATAGAATCTGAATAGAAACAAACGAAAGAGGAGTTGTGTATGCTGACAGATATTGAGATTGCACAGAACGCGGAAATGAAGAAGATCCGTGAGATCGCAGAGGATATGGGTCTGAACGAGGACGAGCTCGAGTCCTATGGCACTTACATGGGCAAGTTCTCCGATGAGTATCTGAAGAAGATCGAGGATAAGCCCTTCGGAAAGCTGATCCTGGTAACAGCCATCAATCCTACTCCGGCCGGAGAAGGAAAGACCACCGTTACCATCGGCCTTGGCGATGCGTTGAAGAGAGCCGGGAAGAAGGTTATGATCGCACTTCGAGAGCCCTCCCTGGGTCCCTGCTTCGGAATCAAGGGCGGTGCCGCAGGCGGCGGATATTCCCAGGTGGTTCCCATGGAGAAGCTGAACCTGCATTTTACAGGTGACTTCCATGCCATCACCAGTGCCAACAACCTTCTGGCAGCAGCGCTGGATAATCATCTTCAGCAGGGAAATGAGCTGGGGATCGATCCGAAGCGCATTATCTGGAAGCGCTGCCTGGATATGAACGACCGTGCCCTTCGAAATATCGTGATCGGTATGGGAAAGCGCGTGGACGGCGTGGTTCGGGAGGATCATTTCATCATAACGGTTGCTACGGAGGTTATGGCCATCCTTTGTCTGGCAGAGGACATCTTCGATCTCCAGGAGCGGCTGTCCAAGATCCTTGTAGCCTATACCTATGAGGGCAAGCCGGTAACTGCGGCTGACCTGAAATGTGTCGGCGCCATGACTGTCCTTCTGAAGGACGCCATCCGTCCCAATCTGATCCAGACACTGGAGCATACACCGGCCATCGTACATGGCGGTCCTTTTGCAAATATCGCCCATGGCTGCAATTCCGTACGTGCCACAAAGACTGCTCTTCGCAGTGCAGATTATGTGGTTACGGAGGCAGGCTTCGGCGCTGACCTGGGAGCTGAGAAGTTCCTGGATATCAAATGTCGTATGGCAGGACTGAAGCCGGATGCAACTGTACTTGTTGCAACGGTTCGTGCCCTGAAGTATAACGGCGGCATTCCGAAGGATCAGCTTTCGGAAGAGAATCTGGAGGCACTGGAAAAGGGTATCTGCAATCTCGGAAAGCATATCGAGAACCTGCAGAAGTTCGGACTTCCTCTGGTTGTAACCCTGAACCGCTTTGTATCGGATACCGATGCAGAGATCGAGTTCATCCGGAAGTACTGCGAAGCACGTGGATGCAAGCTCACGGTTTCTGAGGTTTGGGCCAAGGGCGGCGAAGGCGGTGCTGAGCTGGCGGCCGAGGTTCTGAATCTGTTGGAGAATGTGGAAAGCAAGTATCATCCGATCTACGATACAGCCCTTCCCATCACGGAGAAGATCGAGACCATTGCCACCGAGATCTACGGTGCAAAGAATGTGGAATACAGCGCAGAGGCAAAGAAGGCAATCGCCGACATTTCCGCCCTGGGCTATGGAGAACTTCCGGTATGTATGGCTAAAACACAGTATTCCCTGTCAGACGATCCCAAGCTTCTGGGACGCCCGGAGGGATTCACCGTAAATATCCGTGAGGTCTATGTCTCAGCAGGTGCAGGCTTCGTGGTAGCCATCGCAGGCTCCATCATGACCATGCCGGGACTTCCCAAACGACCGGCGGCAGAGCAGATCGGAATTGACGAAGAAGGCAGAACAGTGGGGCTGTTCTAATATGAAATGAAGAGTGAGCCCGTGGAACATAAGGCGGGAAACGCAGAGCAAGGCAGGAGACGCAGAAAAGAATGAATAATTCAGATAGAAAGGCGGAGAGTATGGCAGAGATCATTGATGGAAAGAAGATATCACAGGAGATCAAGGATGAGGTTCGTGACAAGGTTGCGATCCTGAAGGAAGACGGCATCGAGGTTACACTGGCTGTCATCCTTGTAGGTAACGACCCGGCCTCCGGTGTCTATGTAAATAATAAGAAGAAGGCTTGTGAATACACAGGGATCAAGTCATTATCCTATGAGCTTCCGGAGGATACAAAGGAAGAGGATCTGCTGAAGCTGATCGATGATCTGAATGCAGACAATTCCGTGGATGGTATTCTGGTACAGCTTCCCCTTCCGAAGCAGATCAATGAGGATCGCGTGATCCGCAGGATTTCTCCGGATAAGGATGTGGATGGCTTCCATCCGGAAAGCGTAGGACGTCTTTCCATCGGAGAGAGAGGCTTTGTATCCTGCACACCGGCCGGTATCATTGAGCTTTTGAAGAGAAGTGATGTAGAGATCGACGGCAAGGAATGCGTTGTCATCGGACGAAGCAATATCGTAGGCAAGCCCATGGGTATGCTCCTGCTTCGTGAGAGCGGAACCGTGACCATTTGCCATTCCCACACAAAGGATCTGAAAGACGTAACACGTCGGGCTGACATCCTTGTAGTAGCCATCGGAAAACCGAAAATGATCGACGGCTCCTATGTAAAGGAGGGTGCAACCGTCATCGATGTAGGTATCCATCGTCTGGAGGGCAAGAAGCTCTGCGGCGACTGCGATTATGATTCCTGCGCAGAGGTTGCAGGAAAGATCACACCGGTTCCCGGAGGCGTCGGCCCCATGACCATCGCCATGCTTATGGTGAATACATATCAGGCGTCACTGATGCACCACGGACGGATGTAACCAGTCAGCTGAAAAAACATGTGGCTAAGACGAGAGGGTAAGCAAGCTCTATCTTAGCTGGGTAAGCCCGCTGAGACATCGGAAAAGGCTGAAATGGCTAAGATGAGAGGGTAAGCAGGCTCTATCTTAGCTGGGGAAGCCCGCTGAGACATCGGAAAAGGCTGAAATGGCTAAGACGAGAGGGTAAGCATCTTAGCTGGGGAAGCCCGCTGAGACATCGGAAAAGGCTGAAATGGCTAAGACGAGAGGGTAAGCAAGCTCTATCTTAGCTGGGGAAGCCCGCTGAGATGTGGATTAAGTGGAATAAGTGGAATAAGTGGAATACATGGAAGATAAACACAAAAACAATCTGAATGATCAGAACGGCGGGAATAACCAGTTCAAGGTTGCCATGGTTACACTGGGCTGCGACAAGAACACGGTAGATAGTGAGGAAATGCTGGGTATTCTGTCCGCGCGTGGATATCAGCTGACTGAGCTTCCGGAGGATGCGGATGCGGCCATCGTGAATACCTGCTGTTTCATCGGGGATGCCCTTGAGGAGAGCATCAACACTCTGTTTGAGATCGCAGGATATAAGAAGGAGCATGGCCTGAAATACCTGATCGCCGCCGGCTGTATGGCGGAGCGGTACAAGGAGGAGGTTCAGAAGGAGATCCCGGAGGTGGATGCCTTTATTGGAACCACAGGATTTACTAAGATCGCCGATGTACTGGATCAGCTGAGAGCGGGGGAGGAGTCCGTGGCAGTTTTCCCGGATGTGAACCGTCTGACGGAGGAGAGTCCCCGGAGGATCACCAACCGGCCCTATACGGACTACCTGAAGATCGCTGAGGGCTGTGATAAAAAATGTACGTACTGCGCAATCCCCAAGTTCAGGGGGAATTACCGCAGTGTTCCCATGGAGCGTCTCATCAGAACTGCCGAGAACCTGGCGAAGGAAGGCGTTCGTGAGCTGATCCTGGTAGCCCAGGAAACAACGGTCTATGGTGTGGATCTGTATGGAGAAAAGAAGCTGGCGGAGCTGCTCCGGAAGCTTGCAGCCATCGAAGATCTGGAATGGATCCGGCTTCTTTACTGTTATCCGGAGGAAATAAATGATGATCTGATCCAGGTCATGAAGGAAGAGCCGAAGGTGCTGCATTATATTGATATGCCCCTTCAGCATACAGAGGACCGGATGCTTCAGCGAATGGGACGCCGGCTCACAAAAAAGGCACTGTATGATCTGGTGGAAAAGCTGAGACGGGAGATCCCGGATATCACGCTTCGCACCACATTGATCACAGGCTTCCCGGGAGAAACCGAGGAAGAGCATCAGGCTGTTCTGGAAACTCTGGATGCTTTGGAATTCGACCGGCTGGGTGTTTTCCCCTATTCCCAGGAGGAAGGAACCGTTGCGGCAGAGATGCCGGACCAGATCCCGGAAGAGATCAAGCTTCGATACAGAGATGAGATCATGGAGCTTCAGCAGGAGATATCGCTGGAGAAGAACGAGTCTCTGGTGGGAAGCAAAATGGATGTGATGATCGAGGGTTATATCCCCGAGGATGATGTGTATGTGGCCCGTTCCTATCGGGATGCACCGGATGTGGATGGAATGGTATTCCTGGATGCGGATCGAGAGTATCTCTCCGGAACCATCGTCCCTGTAACGATCACCGGGGCTGCAGAGTACGATCTGATGGCGCAGGCTGACCTGGAAGAATGACATGCCGGATCGCATGATGCGGCCTGAATTCATGATGTCATTGCAATTTTTCCCGGAAAAGGGTATAATCTATAGATGCGTTTCTAAATGGGACGGAAAGAAGGAGTACTCAAATGAATTTACCTAACAAGCTTACTGTATTTCGTGTGATACTTATTCCGGTATTCGTTGTATTTATGCTGGTTCCCAGTATACCGGGTGCGAAATGGTATGCACTTATCTTTTTCTGTCTTGCATCCGTTACGGATTTCTTTGACGGATATCTGGCAAGAAAGAACAACCTCGTAACAGACTTCGGAAAGTTTATGGATCCTCTGGCGGACAAGCTTCTGATCTGCTCAGCGCTCATTGCACTTTGCAGTAACGGACGTTTTCCGGCATGGATCGTTATCATCATCATCGCAAGAGAGTTTACCATCAGTGGTTTCCGTCTGATCGCTTCCGACAACGGTCGCGTGATCGCAGCCAGCATCTGGGGTAAGGTGAAGACGGTGGTTCAGATGTTTACGGTGATCCTGCTGATCTGTGACTTCAACGAAGTGACAGGAACCGGCGAAACCGGAAGCGGGGCAGTATATATCTGCGAGCAGGCCATGATCTACCTGGCTATGGCACTCACCGTGATCTCACTTGTGGATTACATCGCAAAGAACAAGGACGTTATCTCGACAATGAAATAACAAGGTAAAACAAAAGCAAGACATAAATGTACCGCCCACCGGACAACGATGGGTAGTGAAAAACGGCATCGAACCTGGCTTATTAGATGAGCTGGTGCGATGCCATTTTTTCGATTTTTTTTCTAATAACTACATTTTTAAGTTGAAAACCTGAGACAAAAGGTCTAAAATATACTAGGCGAAAATTGGGCTTTATGAAAGAAAGCTCTAAATTATTTATACAAATGGAGGACTAGAGATGAGCGAAAACCTTAAGTACTCTGCAAGCGAGCGTATCGCGGCGCTCCTTGACGACTCAAGCTTTGTTGAGATCGGTGCTTATGTCACAGCCAGAAACACGGACTTCAATCTTAAGGAGTTTGACACACCCAAGGACGGCGTTCTGACCGGCTATGGTGTGATCGACGGAAAGCTGGTTTATGTGTACAGCCAGGATGCCACTGTTCTTGGTGGATCCATCGGCGAAATGCACGCGAAGAAGATAGCAAATCTGTATAATCTTGCCATGAAATGTGGCGCACCGGTGATTGGTCTGGTGGATTGTGCAGGACTGCGTCTGCAGGAGGCTACAGATGCACTGACTGCTTTCGGACGTATCTTCCGGAAGATGACACAGGCATCCGGCGTGATCCCGCAGATCACAGCAATCTTCGGAACCTGCGGCGGTGGAACCGCTATGATTCCGTCCCTTACAGATTTTACATTTATGACAAGCCAGAATTCCAAGCTGTTCGTCAATAGTCCGAATGCATTGGATGGAAACTACGAGGGCAAGGTGGATACCTCCGCTGCCTCCTACATCAGCGAGAATACCGGTCTGGTAGATGCTGTATGCGAGACAGAGGCTGAGCTTCTTTCCGAGATCCGCGCTCTTGTCAGCATGCTTCCTTCCAACAATGAAGATATAGCCATGACCGACTGCGGTGATGAGCTGAACAGAACCATCCCCGGTATCGAGTCCATGGATATGGACGGCATCCTGACCAACATTGCCGATGACCTGAAGTTTGTTGAGGTTAAGAAGGCATATGCAAAGGATGTAAAGATCGGTTTCATGCGCCTGGCAGGTGCAACCGTAGGATGCGTTGCAAACGCTGAGAAGACTCTCAGCTCCGCAGGCCTGACAAAGGCAGCGAAGTTTGTGACCTTCTGTGATGCCTTCAGCATTCCGGTGGTTACATTTGTGGATGTAAAGAACTTTGCAGCAACCATGGAGGAGGAGAAGACCATCTCCGGAGCTGCAGCAGCACTTTCCTTCGCTTACGCAAATGCGACCGTTGAGACTGTAACCGTGATCACCGGTGAGGCATACGGATCAGCATACATTTCCATGAATTCCAAGTCTCTTGGTGCTGACATGGTATATGCATGGCCCTCCGCAAAGATCGGCATGATGGAGTCCAAGATGGCTGCACGGATCATGTATCCGGCTGACATCGCTGCCGCTGATGACAAGCTGGCTAAGGAGAAGGAGATCGCAGCGAAGATCGACGAGCTCCAGAGCAGCGCACTTGCAGCAGCAAAACGCGGTTATGTGGATGACATCATTGAACCGGATGCAACCAGAAAGAGAGTGATCGCAGCACTTGAGATGCTCGCGACCAAGCAGGAAGAAGGACCGGCTAAGAAACACGCAAGCCTGTAATTAAGGAGAGAATGAATATGAAGAAAAGAATCATTCCGATCCTGAGTCTGCTGCTTCTCTTTTGTTTATCCGCATGCTCCGCAGAACCGGAGATGAATTTCGAATTTGATAAGCAGGTAATGATCGATATGACAAAGTCGGTTGTTACAAGCTACAATGCACTTCCTGATGAATCTGCAGAGTATCTGCTGGCAGAAGGGGAGAACATAGAGAAGACGGCTGTGGCAGGCTTCCGGCAGGCCCAGACTACGGATCAGGTAGGTAACTTCACGGGGTTTGATACCTCCGAGGACGTTGTAACATTTGAAAACGGTGCAAAGGGCGATATCCTTTGCTCCATCATAGCAAAGTATGAAAACAGGGATGTACGTGTAACCGTATCCTATTCGGAAAACAAGCTGTTCAAGGCCCGCTATGCTGAAGAGTATAAGACCATGGAGGGGTACGCAGCTCAGAACGGTTTCGCGACCCCGGATGATTTTGTAAAGGGTGTGGAGAGTCTCCAGCAGCTGGGCTATCGTACCACCAGTGCGAAGGACTTCATCACGGACCTCCTGATGTATTCTCAGGACAATCCGGTTACTCCGTATAAGCCCCTTGAGTGTGAGGTCACCGCTGTATACAGCACATCAGAGCTTCTGCTCAAAGGTGCGAAGAACATGGGCGTCGGTATGGGCGTTGTGTTCGCAGTACTGATCTTCATTGCAGTCATCATTTATCTGCTTCGTTTTATACCGAAGCTTCTGGGCAAGGACAAGAAGGCATCCGGCGCTTCGAAGAAGCCGGAGGCAGCTCCGTCCAAGCCGAAGGCTGCACCTATTCCGAAGGGACCGGCTGTTGCAGCTGCGTCCGGAGCAGAAGGAGAGCTGGTAACCGATGGCGAGCTGATCGCAGTGATCACCGCTGCACTGCATGCTTATCTTGCAGATGCATCTGAGGCAGGAACGGTACATCCGCCTGCATATACGGCAAGTAACGATACGCTGGTGGTTCGATCCATCCGCCGTGTCCGGAAATAGTAAGAGAATTCAGTGAATAAGAAATCAATTCCAGGAGGAAAATCATGAAGAATTATAGAATTACAGTGAATGGACAGACCTATGATGTAGCAGTAGAAGAGACTGCAGGCGGCGCAGCTCCGGCTCCCGCAGCAGCACCGGCAGCAGCACCGAAGGCAGCAGCACCGGCTCCGGCAGCAGCACCTGCACCGGCTCCGAAGGCAGCTTCCGGTTCTGAAGGCAGCGTAACCGTTGCTTCTCCGATGCCCGGTAAGATCCTCGGCGTTAAGACTGAGGTTGGTAAGAGTGTAAAGAAGGGTGAAGTACTTATGATCCTCGAGGCCATGAAGATGGAGAATGAGATCGTTGCTCCGTCTGACGGAACAGTTGCTTCCGTAAATGTAGGCGTTGGCGATGCAGTAGAGGCTGGAGATACTCTGGCAACACTTGACTGATCGCGGTACATTTCTATGGTGACTTTGCGCCGATATCAGGCGCGATAAGGAGGATAAAAGATGCTGGATATATTACGGAATTTAGCAGAACAGACCGGCTTCGCCACCTTGGATTGGAAAAACTATATCATGATCCTGATCGCATTTATCTTTATGTATCTTGCGATCGCCAAGGGGTTTGAACCGCTTCTGCTGGTTCCCATTTCATTTGGTATGTTCCTGGTGAACATGTTCCCGGGTATTATTCAGGAAGGCGGACTGCTGCACTACTTCTACAAGCTGGATGAGTGGAGTATCCTTCCGTCCCTGATCTTTATGGGAGTTGGTGCCATGACGGATTTCGGACCGCTGATCGCATATCCGCCGAGCTTCATACTCGGTGCGGCAGCACAGTTCGGTATTTACGGCGCATACTTCCTTGCAATCGCTTTCGGCTTCTCAGGAAAGGAAGCTGCAGCGATCTCAATTATCGGTGGTGCAGACGGACCGACATCCATCTTCCTGGCAGGAAAGCTGGGAATGGGTGGAACACTTCTCGGACCCATCGCCGTCGCGGCGTACTCCTACATGTCCCTGGTGCCTGTCATTCAGCCGCCGGTCATGAAGCTTCTTACGACAGAGAAGGAGCGGAAGATCAAGATGCCGCAGCTGCGTCAGGTAACCAAGCTGGAGAAGATCCTGTTCCCCATCGTTGTTACACTGGTTGTATGTATGATCCTTCCGACCACAGCTCCGCTGATCGGTATGCTGATGCTCGGAAACCTGTTCCGCGAGTCAGGTGTTGTTAAGCAGCTGACAGAGACGACTTCAAATGCGATGATGTACATCGTAGTTATCCTTCTGGGTACTTCCGTTGGTGCTACCACCAGCGCTGAGGCATTCCTGAAGGTCAGCACACTGAAGATCACACTTCTCGGTCTGATTGCCTTCATCCTGGGAACGGCCATGGGAGTCATATTCGGAAAGATAATGTGTGCTGTGACGAAGGGCAAGATAAACCCGCTGATCGGATCCGCCGGAGTATCCGCGGTTCCCATGGCTGCGCGTGTATCCCAGAAGGTGGGTGCGGAGTATGATCCCACGAACTTCCTTCTGATGAACGCGATGGGCCCCAACGTGGCGGGCGTTATCGGAACGGCTGTCGCCGCGGGTACTTTCCTGGCAATTTTCAACGTGCATTAACTGAGCCATGCACATACGGCCGGATCGCGAACCGCGAGCTTGCTCGCAAGGGTCGCGAGGCCAGGGCGTATGTATACGGCGAAGCCGTAGCATCGACACATGCGAAGCATGTGGAGAGGCAGGCATGGCGAGGCAGGCATGGCGAAGTTGTAAGGTGAAGAAGAGTAAATTGGGTAATCACAGATTTCATATTTCGAGGAGAAAAAAATGGCTGAAATTAGAAAAGTCGGAATTACAGAGACAGTGCTTCGTGACGCACATCAGTCTCTGATCGCAACCAGAATGACCACAGAGGATATGCTTCCCATCATCGACAAGATGGATCAGGTTGGATATCATTCGGTAGAGTGCTGGGGTGGCGCAACATTTGATGCCTGCCTCCGTTTCCTGAAGGAGGATCCGTGGGTTCGTCTTCGTAAGCTTCGTGACGGATTCAAGAACACAAAGCTGCAGATGCTGTTCCGCGGACAGAACATTCTTGGTTATAATCATTACTCAGATGATGTGGTTGAATACTTCGTACAGAAGTCCATCGCAAATGGTATCGACATCATCCGTATCTTTGACTGTCTGAACGACCTCCGTAACCTGGAGACCGCAGTGAAGGCAGCCAACAAGGAGAAGGGACATGCTCAGATCGCGCTGTCCTACACTCTGGGCGATGCATATACTCTGGATTACTGGAGAAATATCGCGCGTGAGATCGAGGAAATGGGTGCAGATTCTATCTGTATCAAGGATATGGCCGGTCTTCTGGTGCCCTATGAGGCAGAGAAGCTGGTTAAGGCACTGAAGGAAGGTACAAAGCTTCCGATCCAGCTGCATACACATTACACATCCGGTGTTGCTGCCATGACCTACCTGAAGGCAGTTGAGGCAGGATGCGATGTGATCGACTGTGCTATGTCACCCATGGCTATGGGTACATCTCAGCCGGCAACAGAAGTGCTTGTTGAGACATTTAAGGGTACACCTTATGATACAGGTCTGGATCAGCACCTTCTGGCTGAGATCGCAGATTACTTCACACCGCTTCGTGAGAAGTATCTGGCAAGCGGCCTGATGAGCACCAAGGTTTTGGGTGTTAACATCAAGACCCTTCTGTATCAGGTACCGGGCGGTATGCTTTCCAACCTGGTTTCCCAGCTGAAGGAGCAGGGCAAGGAGGATAAGCTGAAGGAAGTGCTTGAGGAGGTTCCCCGCGTACGTAAGGACTTCGGTGAGCCGCCGCTTGTTACCCCGTCTTCTCAGATCGTAGGTACACAGGCTGTATTAAATGTAGTTCTGGGCGAGCGCTACAAGATGTTTACCCAGCAGTCCAAGGATCTTCTGTCCGGTAAGTACGGTCAGACCGTTAAGCCCTTCAATCCTGAGGTTCAGAAGAAGGCCATCGGCGATGTAGAGCCCATCACCTGCCGTCCGGCAGATCTGATCGCTCCCCAGCTGCCTGAGATGGAGAAGGCTGTTGCACAGTACAAGCAGCAGGATGAGGACGTTCTGTCCTACGCTCTGTTCCCGCAGGTAGCTACTGAGTTCTTCCAGTATCGTGAGGCTCAGCAGGGTAAGGTGGATGTATCCAAGGCGAACAGTGACAATATGACATATCCTGTATAATCGGGGATGATATTGTCCGATCATAAAGAAGATATAACGTTTAATCAGTTATAGCATATAAGAAGTTAATGTAAGCGGTATCAGCAGGTGGTTTCAAAAATGATCACCTGCTGATTCTGTATGTGATATGGCACGCACATTTCCGCTCGGTGGAATATCGAGGGGGAGAGGGCTTAGGTGATTGGTATGAAGAGAATGATCGTGGTTGGTGGTGGAGCTGCCGGAATGATGACGGCGATCCATGCATCAAAGAAATACAAAGTGACCCTGCTGGAGAAGAATGACAAGCTGGGCAAGAAGCTGTTTATCACGGGGAAGGGCAGATGCAACCTGACCAACGCCTGCGATGAGGAGACATTTCTCAAAAATGTCATGTCCAATCCGAAGTTTCTCTACAGTGCGGTCTATGCGTATCCACCCAGTGCAGTCATGGAGTCTTTCGAGGCCTGGGGCCTGAAGATCAAGACGGAGCGGGGAAATCGCGTGTTCCCCTGTTCTGACCATTCCTCCGATGTGATCCGCACCCTGGAGCAGGAAATGAAGCGCTGCAGGGTTGAGGTGCGTCTGAATACACGGGTGACGGGACTGATTACGGATTCGAGTGAAGTTGAGCGAGCAGATGAGGCTGAGCGGAGCCATGAAGGTGAGCAGAAGGGTGAGGCTGTGGAGGCGGATGTGGATGCAGCTGAGCGTGTTAAACCTCGCGTCACCGGTGTCCGGCTTTCCACGGGTGAGGTCTGTCCTGCAGATGTGGTGGTTCTTGCCACCGGCGGTATATCCTATCCCGGTACAGGAGCCTCGGGAGAGGGCGTCGGCTTCCTGGAGAAGCTGGGACTCAGGGTTCGACCTTTCCAGCCGTCGCTTGTGCCGTTTCTTAGCGATGAGAGCGTATGCAAGGCCATGATGGGGCTTTCCCTGAAGAATGTGGAGGTGAAGTTCTTCCGCGCTGCAAAGCCGAAGAAGCCGGTGTACAGCGAGTTTGGAGAAATGCTCTTTACCCATTTCGGTGTCAGCGGGCCCATCATTCTGTCCGCATCGGGGAGGATGCAGAAATATATCAAAAAGGAAGAGGGCAGGTCAGACTACCGGCCCTCGGAAGAATTATACATGACCATCGACTGGAAGCCGGCACTGTCACCGGAGCAGCTGGATGCCCGGATCCTGCGTGATTTTGAGCAGGGCAGAAACCGGGAACTGGCAAATGCCATGGGGCAGCTGCTTCCGTCCTCAGCCATCACTCCGGTTCTTACACAGGCCGGGCTGGATCCGAAGAAGAAGGTCAATGAAGTGACGAAGGAAGAGCGTCAGCAGATCCTTGACACATTGAAGTCCTTCCGCCTTCCCATCCTGGGGCTGAGAGGTTTTGATGAGGCCATCATTTCCGCAGGCGGAATCTCCGTGAAGGAACTGGATCCGAAAACCATGGAGGTAAAGGCAGTCAGCGGTCTCCGGGTGGTGGGAGAGATGATGGACTGCGATGCGCTGACAGGTGGTTTTAATCTCCAGATCGCATGGTGTACGGCATTTCTTGCAGCAGAATGACAGGGGGAGATGCCGATATCATGCCGGTGTCATGCCGGTGTCATGCCGGTGTCGTGCCGGTGTCATGCCGATGTCATGCCGGTGTCATGCCGGTGTCGTGCGGGGCATGCCTGCTACGCTACATTTGCGTGATATTCCGTGTATGGATGATTGATATTTCCACGATTTGAAGGTATAATTATTCTTGTATTGGTGTCACTTTTTTCTGTTTTGTTGGGGGGCTGACAGAATGACATATACAGATCGCAGAAACAACCGAATAGTGCTTATCATCGCGATCGTTATGGCTCTTTTCTGGGTCCTTTTTGCTGTGGCAACAATTCTTGAATGGGATTACGTCTATAATTTCTCTTCGCCGATCATTTCGTTTCTGGCGACATTCCTGCTTTTTATAGCCATGAAGGATATGGGCATCTACGCCAAGGTTGCCCGCTGGTTTATGATCGGCATTTTTATCTGGTTTCTTGGGGATATCGCGTGGGTGATCGAATGCCACCTTCTTCCCGAAAATGAAGTGATGGGCTTTCTCACGGACAATCTGTATCTGATCCCGGATTTCTTCTATGTGGTGGGACTGCTCAGCTATGCAAAGATCCGTTTCCAGAGAAATGATTACCGGATCCTTATCGTGGATGCGTTCTTCCTGGCGGCGGTCACATTTGTGGCGTCTCAGGGGGTCTTCCATTATCTGAATCCGGATTATAAGATGACCTTGGAGAATCTCAACTCGATCCTGTATTTCTTTGTGACCGTGTTCACCCTGCTGGTGGTGTTCCTGCTCCTTCTGAAAACCGGCTTCCAGGATCATGCGGTTCCCTTCTTTTTGCTTGGCGGAGCGGTGATGCTGAATGAGGTTCTGGAGATCCGCTTCACGACCATGAAATTCCTTGGGAAGGAGTCCGAGAGCGTCATTCTGGATATCCTGTACATGCTGTTTATCTTAATAATCTCCATGGCATTTTCCCTTGGAAAACTGCGGGATGTGCAGATGTTCACCGGATCCAGGATGGGGAATAAGGAAAGCTTCACGCGGCGACATTTTCAGGCAATCTGCGTAACGAATGCGTCGATCGTGGTGATCATTGCCGTCTGTATGCGTATCGCGAAGATACTTGACGAGAGCGATACGTTCTTCATTGTCATCATTGCCATGGCCTATGTCATCATGTGCAAGTCCATTGAGGCAAATGTGCTGTCTGAGGAGCTGATCCAGCAGCAGAAGAATGAAAACTCTCGTCTGGAGCAGATGGTTGAGGAGAAGACCCGGGAGCTTCGGGAGATGAATGTATATCTGGAGAAGATATCCAACACCGATGCGCTGACGGGGCTTTACAACCGCCGGTATGGTATCGAGTATTTCTCGGGGCTGATCCAGAACGGGGAGAATTATCCCATCGCCCTGTATTCGCTGGATCTGAATTATTTCAAACCCATCAATGATAATTACGGGCATGATATGGGTGACGTGGTCCTGCGGGAGGTGGGACACCGTCTGTCGAGTCTGGGACAGAAGCGATGCACGGCCATTCGAATCGGCGGTGACGAGTTCCTGGTGATCTTCCGAAATGCCTCGAATAAAGCGGCCATCCAAAATGTGGGCCAGCTCATTGCGTCCAGAATGGATGAGCCTATTCACGCACACGTGGTCAGTGAGGAAAAGGGAGAAATGGATCATACCTTCCAGATTTCTGCAAGTATCGGTGTGGCTGAATTCCCGGCGGATACGGCAGATATGGATACACTGTTCAAAATGGCGGACCAGGCGCTGTATCAGATCAAGCATAAACACGAAAAAAGCGCATTTTTGCTGTACTCGGAAATGTCGGAGAAGCAGAAAAATGAGGCGGCGAGCGGGAAATAGAGGAGATAATTACATGGATAAGATAGATATGATAGATATGATAGATATGAAGACCATCACCGATCAGAGCAGACAGGCAGTGGAGGAGATCCTGGCAGGTGCCCGGCTGGAGCCCGGCAGCATCTTCGTGATCGGCTGTTCCTCCAGTGAGATCCTGGGGGATCAGATCGGAACTGCGACAAATCTGGAGTCCGCAAATGCGGTGTTTGACGGAATGATCCCGCTTCTTCAGGAGAAAGGAATCCTGGTGGCAGCGCAGTGCTGCGAGCATCTGAATCGGGCACTGGTGGTGGAACGTGAGACCATGAAGAAGTATGACCTGGAGCAGGTGAATGCCATACCGCAGCCGAATCACGCAGGCGGCGCATTTGCGACCGTTTGTTATCAGAGATTTCAGGATCCTGTGCTGGTGGAGAACATCCGGCAGAAGGCGGATGCGGGGATCGACATCGGCGGAACAATGATCGGCATGCACATGCACAGTGTTGTGGTTCCCATGCGGATCAGCCTGAGAAAGATCGGCGCCGCGCCTATCATCTGCGCAAGACACCGCCCCAAATACGTAGGCGGACAGCGGGCAATCTACGATGAGAACCTGATGTGAACGCGACAATTGAGCCAAGGCGGCATCGCTGCGTGACAACGGGGACAGTCCCGCTTGTCACGTTTTCCCTGGAAAACGTGACAATGGGGACTGTCCCCTTTGTCACGCTTGCGGTCTACCGGAAGCTCTTGATCCATGTGATGAGCGAGTCGTGGTAGACGTTATTCAGGACGTCACGGCGCATTTGGTCGGTGACTGGTCCGTTCTTTTCCATGATGGCGATGATGGCCTGCTGCAGACCTGCGATGACTCCGTCTTCGTAGGTGCCCTTGGACTCGGGCTGGGCCTCAGCGTTTTGTGCTCCGGCCTGTGCTGCCTGCCCGTTAGGTGCAGCAGCGTCAGCTGTGTTCGTCTGCCCGTTTTGTGTAGCAGCCCCTGCGGCGTTCGACTGACTGCTTTGTGCAGTATCCCCCGCTGTGTTTGCCTGTGTCTGTGCGGCGGTCTGCGCTGCCTGTGCCTGTGTGTCAGCCCCGCCAGCCTGCGCCACGTTAGCCTCAGCCCTCGCAGCCTGTGCCTCAGCCGCGTCGGCCTTGGTTCCTGTGATATTCAGGTCACCTGCCGCCTTCAGCGGCGCTACATTTGCGGTGATTTTATCAGCCATATCGGACGTCCGGGGGATCCAGATCTCGCCGGAGTTCGCCTTGACCTTTACGTTGATCCGGCCGTTTTCCACGCGCACACGCTCTCCGAAGAGGGCGCCCACATATTCTTCCGTGCCGCCGGCCGGAAGGTTCATATCAAAGTCATTATCGTCGTTGTTCACGGTGATGATGACGCAGCGACCGTTGTGGTTCCGGGAGAACGCATACTGACGGTTCATCAGGAGCAGCTCGTTGTAATCGCCGTAGGACAGGGCCGGCGTTGCGGCGTGGACTCTGCCAAGAGCAGCGATCAGCGCCGTGGCGGAATTCTTCTCCACAGCATCCTTATAGTCTTCCAGGTTCAGCGCCGGACGAAGGGAGTCGTCAGACCACTTTTCCTTTCTGCCTTCGATGGCAAACTCCGAACCGTAGTAGATGGAGGGGATGCCCGGCAGGGTATAGAGCAGGATGTGTACCGGCGTGAAATGCGCCTTCTTATTCAGCTTCGTATAAATGCGCTCCACGTCATGATTATCTACAAAGTTATACAGCTTCAGATGGCCGATCATGCCGTTCAGACGCTTTACGGTATGGGCGATCTCAAAGTAGTTATGATCATTGTGGCCGGAATACAGGGCCTTGTGCAGATTGTAGTTGGTTACGGAATGCAGGGTGCTGTCATTTGCCCAGCGGCTGTAGTCACCGTGGATGACCTCGCCCATCAGCCAGAAATCAGGCTTCACCTCGTTCGCTACATTTCTCAGATCCCGCATAAAATCAAAGTCCAGAACATCTGCGGCGTCCAGCCGGATCCCATCGATATCGAACTCGCTGACCCAGAAACGGATCACATCGCAAATGTAGTTCTTCACCTCGGGGTTCCGCTGATTTAGCTTCACGAGAAGATTGTATCCGCCCCAGTTATCATAGGAGAAGCCGTCATTATACTCGGTGTTTCCCCAGAAATTCACATTGCAGTACCAGTCGCGGTAGCGGGAGTTTTCGCGGTTCTGCTGGATGTCCTTAAAGGCAAAGAAGTCGCGGCCGGTGTGGTTGAAGACACCGTCCAGGATCACGCGGATGCCCTGCTCGTGACATTTGGCAACGAACCTGGTCAGGTCCGCATTGTCGCCGAGCCGCCCGTCCAGCTTCTTATAATCCGTGGTCTCATAGCCATGACCGACGGACTCAAACAGCGGACCGATGTAGATCGCATTGCAGCCGATCTCCTTGATATGATCGATCCACGGCGTCAGCTTCTCAAGCCTGTGTGTGACGCCGTCATATTTATTCTCCTTGGGTGCGCCACAAAGACCCAGCGGGTAAATGTGGTAAAATACAGCTTCATCATACCATGCCATGCGATAATTCCCCCTTGCTTTAAAATGTTCCATATGCTCGGACACTCCCTATTATACCATAGAACTAAGGTTTCACCTAACACATAATTCTGCCGGCCGGGATTGCCGGGGTGGAAGAAGCAAGCCGGAAGTGAAAAAAGCAGAGGAAATCAAAGAATATGCGAATATCTTTGCGTTGCCGGGGTGGAAGAAGCAAGCCGGAAGTGAAAAAAGCAGAGGAAATCAAAGAATATGAGAATATCTTTGCTTTTTCGTGGAGGAAGAAGCAAGCCGGAAGTGAAAAAAGCAGAGGAAATCAAAGAATATGCGAATATCTTTGCTTTTTCAAGGTAGGGGAAGCGAGCTGGAAGTGAAAAAAGCAGAGGAAATCAAGGAATATGCGAATTTCTTTGCTTTGTCGAGGTGGAAGAGGCAAGCCGGAAGTGAAAAAAGCAGAGGAAATCAAATATGCGAATATCTTTGCTTTGTCGGGGTGGAAGAGGCAAGCCGGAAGTGAAAAAAGCAGAGGGAATCAAGGAATATGCGAATATCTTTGCTTTGTTGGGGTGGAAGAAGCAAGCTGGAAGCGAAAAAAGCAGAGGAAATCAAAGAATATGCGAATATCTTTGCTTTGTCGGGGTGGAAGAAGCAAGAGGGAAGTAAAAAAAGCAGAGGAAATCAAATAGAGAAAAATAATATTGGTATAAAAGCGATAGAATTAGTATAATAGTATGCAGGGTGAAAAATGAGAGATAGAGTTACCGATAAGTGCATAGTTTCGGGATAGAATCTATCCAGGAAAGAAAGGGATAATACATGAAAAAGATAAAGAATCTGTCGTTGATCGCTGCGGCTGCGGCCGGTGCCGGAATGGGTGCCTGTGCGGTGTCTGCTGCGATCCTGTATAAAAAGACCATTCCGCGTCCGAAGGGTGTGGATATGGCGATCGTTGACGAGTTTGCAGATAAGGAAAAATTTGAGGAATATATGGAGAAGCTGGCTCCCATCGCCAACTGGCTGGAGGAGCAGTCCCTGGAGGAGATTGATATTGAGGCCAGAGACGGGATCAATCTGCATGGTTATTACTTGGCTGCTGAAAATAATTCCGAGGAGGAACCAGGGAAGAAACTGGGAAAGGAACCGGGAAAGGAACCGGGGAAGGAAGCTGGGAAGGAACCAGGTGAGAATCTGGGATTGAAGTCTGACATGAATTCCGGAAGAAAGCTCGCGATCCTGCACCACGGCTTTACCAGCACGGCACAGGATAATATGGTTCATGCCAAGTTCTTCCATGATGAGGGATATGATGTCCTGCTTCTGGATCTTCGCGCGCATGGAAAGAGCGGAGGAAAGTACGTAGGGTTTGGTATTCTGGATCGTTATGATACGCTGGAGTGGATCCGTTACTGCGTGAAGCGTTTCGGTGATGATTTGAAGATCGTTC
>CADAXW010000042.1 GCA_902792005.1 uncultured Lachnospiraceae bacterium | reverse complement strand
TGCCCGCACAAGAGACGGAAGAAAAAAGTGTGACGAAGCGGCAGTGTGACAAAGGGGACAGTCCCTCTTGTCACGTTTTCCTGGGAAAACGTGACAGAAGGGACTGTCCCCTTTGTCACACCTGCCGGCGTGGCGCCTTTTGTCACACCTGCCGGCTCATTCTATCAGTCGTCCTTCGGTCTCTCCAGTGCTGCATGGGTCTCGGACTCGATCATATCCTCACGTACGAAGGTAAGCAGATCGTCCTCGGTCATGTTCTCATCCTGAACGATTCGGGATGCCTGACGGTCGATACAGCGCTCGAAGTAGTTACGAACCAGACGCGCATTTGCGAAGTTCTTTGTCTTGCCGTCTACCATGCCGCGGAGATAAGCCTCTGCCATGGTTGCGGCGTTCGGAGTCAGTACGTAGTCCGTTGACTGGCACATGTACTTGAAGATCTCCATCAGCTCGCTTGCATTGTAATCCGGGAAGTGGATGTACTTGTTGAAACGGGAACGGAGACCGGGGTTGGACTCGATGAACTCAACCATCTCCTTGGTGTAACCGGCAACGATGACGATGAAGTCATCACGGTCATCCTCCATACGTTTCAGAAGCGTATCAACCGCCTCCTGACCATAGTCGCCTGACTCCTTGTTATGGGTCAGGGAGTATGCCTCGTCGATGAAGAGGATACCACCGATGGCACGGTTGATAACCTCGGTTGTCTTCATAGCGGTACCACCGGAGAAGTGGTCTACCAGTCCGGAACGGTCAACCTCGATAAACTGTCCGCGGCTTACTACGCCCAGCTGCTTATAGATCTTTGCAAGAAGACGGGCCACCGTTGTCTTACCGGTACCGGGGTTACCCGTAAATACCAGGTGGAAGGACATGTCGATCCGCTTCAGTCCCTTCATCTCACGGAGACGACGAACCTTGATGATATTGATCAGGTGCATCACGTCATCCTTAACGGAGGAAAGACCGGTCAGCGCCTGGAGCTCTGCAATGAGCTCGTCCAGTGACTTCTCGACCTCTTCGGACTCGTCCGCATTTCTGCGGTTACCACCGACACGGTTTTTACCACGATGCAGGTCCGGACCATCGGATTCCTCCGGCTTGAAGTTGGAGAACTCCGTGATATCGTCTGCACGCTTCTTCATGATGTTGTATCCGGATACATTTACCGCATTCTTGGATACGAAACGCCCGGAACGGGCATCGAAGGAATTGACTCTTCCGATATCTGCATCTGAAGTGTTATTGAAATGTTCCGTACTCTTGTTGGAACCGCCGGAACGATCCACCTCCGGAGCCTTGTTGAACTGACGGACAGGTCCGAGAACACCGGCTTCCTTCAGCGCATTATTCAGAACATCGATATGATCGGCAAGAAGCTTTTTCGTAGTCTCATGAACCTTCTCATAGTTCAGGAAACCATCACCAAGCTTTCGGAAAGCGTCAACGATGAATTTGGATTTGGCGATACTGCCATCTGCGACACCTGAATTGGGATCCAGGTCGGCGCGGATGAAATAGTCCAGGGATTTCGGGGGCTCCTTCAGATATTCCGGATCACTACATTTCTCACGAACAAATTCTGCGAAACGCTCACCGGTCCTCATACGAAGGTTGCTCTCGATGTACTGGATCTGATCAGCGGTTTCCGGGTTGCCCTGCTCATACAGGTGTCCCAGGAATACAAGCATATCAAATCGTAACAGGTCACGTAACGGGGTTCTGGCATCGCCGGGAAAAACGTTGCTGTTCTTGTTTACCTCGTCCGCGTAAGAGATACACTCTGCGATCGTGTTTTGAAGATTTCTAATTACCATATCTGTTGCCTCTCTATATATACCATAGTTTTTTGCTGTATGTGACCCCCATCACAACAGACATAGTATATTATATCATATAAAATGTACTCGGTCACACAAAATTTAGTAAAAATGCACTTATTTTTGTCGGGACGCGATAACGGTGATGTAAAATGAAATCAGATATGTTACAATTGCCACGGGATTGCCCGAGTGAAACGAGGGAGGGCCCCGTGGTCCCGAACGAAGTGAGGGATACCGCTGCGAAGCAGCGACGCGGATGCGAAGCATCCGGGCATGGTTTTGCGAAGCAAAATCATGGTACATGGCCGCGGGATTGTTTTTTTATAATGTCTGTAAGAAAGGAAAGAGGGAAAAGATGATAAAACGTAAATTTTCGACAGTTGCCATCGCAGGATGTCTGGCGTTATCCATGGCATTTTCCGGATGTGCAAAGAAATCGGAGGGTGATACATCCGCAGCGTCTACGGAGGCTGCCACATCCGTTTCCACTGAGGCGGGAACAGCGGCTTCCACAGAGGGAGGAACAGCCGCTTCCACAGAAGCAGGTACAACAGCTTCTACTGAGAAAACATCCACGGAGGCTTCCACGGAGGGAGGAGCATCCTCAGACGAGAAGATCACCATGGAGAACATCCGCAATTATGTGGTTGGTATCGATGAACCTGTGGAACTGAAGGACGGAACCAAGCAGCCGCTGATCAACTTCGATAATGCAGCAACCACACCGTCCCTGACACCGGTATCCGCAAAGGTGGAAGAGGAGCTGAAAATGTACGGCTCCATCGGCCGCGGTTTCTCACAGAAGTCCGATCATTCTTCGGATATGGTAGCGGCTACCCGTCAGAAGGTGATCAAGTTTGTAGGTGCAGATAAGGAAGAAAATGAGTATACCTGTGTATTTGTAAACAATACCACGGATGGTCTGAACAAGCTTGCTTCTGCACTGATCAAGGATAAGAAGGATGTGATCCTTACCACCCGGATCGAGCATCATTCCAACGACCTCTCCTGGAGAGAGCGGGGTACCGTGATCTACGCTGAGGTGGATGATAAGGGGCGTGTGAAGTACGAAGATATCGAAAAGCTCCTGAAGGAAAATAAGGTAAAGGTGGTTTCCGTTACGGCAGCTTCCAATGTCACCGGTTATGTGACAGACGTTCACCGCGTTGCTAAGCTTGCTCATCAGTACGGCGCGATGATCGTTGTGGACGGTGCGCAGATCGTGGCACACCGTAAGTTTGAAATGAAGGGTGCAACTCCCGAAGAGGATATCGATTTCCTGGTATTCTCCGCACATAAAATGTACACCCCGTACGGCGGCGGTGCCATCGTGGGAAAAGACCTGCTGATGAACGAAGAAGGAAGAATGCCGGATGTATACGGTGGAGGAACCGTATCCATCGTAAGTGACAGCAATCAGTCCTACCACAACGCTCCTGAAAGCTGGGAGGCAGGTTCTCCGAACTATCCGAGTATCGTGGGTCTGAACAAGGCCATTGATATCCTGGAAGAGGTTGGCTTCGACAAGATCGAGGAGCATGAGAAGGTTCTGAACCGGAAGCTTATCGACGGCCTGAAGAAGTTTGATAACATCGTGATCTACGGAGACAGCGAGAACATCGACGACCGGGTCGGCGTCGTTACATTTGACTTTACAGATCTGAATTCCTACCATCTGGCCGTTGCTCTGAAGGAGTACGGTGGTGTGGCGACACGCCGCGGCGCCTTCTGCGCACATCCCTATGTATGGCGTCTGAAGGGCATTCCGGATGACTCGGTATTCAGCTATGACGGCTGTGAAGGCGCATATACGCCGGGTATGGTTCGCGTCAGCTTCGGTATCTACAACACCGAGGAAGAGGTGGACAAGTTCCTGGAGGTACTTCCGAAGGCCATTGAGGAAGGCAAGAAGGCCATGGACGAGGATGCCAAGAACGCAGTTACAGATAAGCCCATGCATCCGGAATTCTAATGGATGAGGGCAAAAAAACGCCTGGGTCGTAAAGACTCAGGCGTTTTTTTGTTGTGCGTGATTATGATCAGTCTATATCAATGGCATCCTCAGGGCTTCCACCCTCAAGGAACTTGTAGATAAATGCGCCGATTCCGGCTCCCACGAAGGGGCCTACAATGAATACCCAAAGAGAAGAAATGGGTTCGCTGTTGCCCTGGATCGCTGCGATAAGTGCGGGTCCGAGGCTTCTTGCCGGATTAACGGAGGTTCCTGTAAGTCCGATACCAAGGATGTGAATACCAACCAGTGTGAGACCGATGATCAGTCCGCCGAAGGAGCCGTGTCTCTGCTTCTTTGATGTTACGCCCAGGATGGTCATAACAAAGAGACATGTGAGCACGCTCTCAACGATGAGGCCGGTGACCTCGCTTCCGCTTACGCCGCCCAGACCGTTGGAGCCGTAGCCGCCGGTCTTGTCGGTGATCTTACCCATGTCAAAGATCAGAGCCAGAAGTCCGCTTCCTGCGAGGGCACCCAGGATCTGAGAAAGAATGTAGCAGAAGAAATCTGCTGCGGAGATCCCGCCGTTGATGAAAACGGCCAGTGAAACTGCGGGGTTTACATGTCCGCCGGAGATATTTCCGAGACTGTAAGCCATCATGACAATGGCAAGACCAAAGGCCAGAGCCGTGAGGATGTAACCGCCGCCATGTTCGGCATCACAGCCTACAAGCATTGCGGTTCCGCAACCAATTGTTACCAATGTAAATGTGCCGAGAAACTCGGCTATGTACTTGCGTACACTGTCCATAACTACCTCCCTTTCTGAAAACAAAGTCTGCGCCGGAAAACCGGCAGTTACAAGCGATATCCGGGCCGTCGCCGGACATCAATTTCGTTGTTTTTATAGTAACATATTATCCTATGTTTCACAATCTGATTTTTTATGTAAACATTGAAAAATGTGGTGAAAAACCGTGTTTCATACTATAATGGAACAGGAGAGATTCCACATCTATCATGAAATGTTCCGCCATGTACTTACATACGGAGTGTGGAGGTGTTGCAGCGGATAAGTGGGGGTTACAGGTATGACAGGAATGACAGGAATGACATTAAGAAGTCGAAGATTGAATTTTACCGCAGTGCTTCAGGCTGCGGATTACGGACCGGTGATCCGGTGCCTCATCATCGAAGCCCCGGAACGGGAGGATCGAAAGTGGCTGGAACAGTATCGGTTTCCCGGCCCGGTCTATGCCAGATTTCCTTCCACGAAGAACGGGGTGGAGGATTCCATGGGGCGGTACTATGCCGTCTTTCCCGTGAATGGACCCGATATTGAATGGACCATGGCCTATACATACAATTTTGAGAAAGCGCGAAACGAGGAGCGCAGGTGGAGGCTCCCCGGCCTTACCTGTAAGGAGCGGATCTGCCCGGAGCTGGATGCCTTCATCCGGAGAAAGCCTTATCAGAAAAACGGAGTGACCCTCCGGTATATGGACTATCTGCCGGATGCCTACCGATATGATCGAAAGGGAGTCCGCAGCACCCGGAAGGGAACGCTGCCCCTGATCATCTGGCTGCACGGTCTCGGAGAGGGCGGAACGGATCCCACCCTTCCCCTTCTGGGGAACAGGGTGACGGCCATGTCACAGCCTGTCATTCAGCAGTACTTCCCGGAAAGAGGAGCTGCGGTGCTGGTACCTCAGTGTCCCACCATGTGGCTGGATCCGGATGGAAGCTGCGACTGGAGCAAATACCGGATGGAGGATACGGATGGCAGCTCCTTTTATTCGGAGGCGCTGGAGGGTCTGATCCGGCAGTATCTTCATTCCCATCCCGAGATCGACCGGGACCGGATCTATATCGGAGGCTGCTCCAACGGCGGTTTCATGACACTGGAAATGCTCCTTCGCATGCCGGACTTTTTTGCAGGCGCCTATCCTGTGTGCCCGGCCTATTACACAGGCTGGATGACGGAGGAACGGATCCGCAGGCTGGCCAGAGTACCTATGTGGATCACCGCAGCGGCAACGGATCCGACCCTTCCCCTGGTCAACCCTGACGGCTCGCCGGCCCACGCAGACGCGCTCTACGAGAAGCTGACAGCGATCCCGAAAGAGGAAAGAGCCCCCATCGTTTACAGCAGGATCCCCATGGTGCTGGGTTTTACATCGGAAGGTGCGCCCTATGAATACATGGGACATTTTTCCTGGATCCCCGTGCTGATGGATCAGATCAAGAAGGAATTCAACGGGGAAGAGATCCATCAGTTTGAGTGGCTGGCGGCGCAGAATCGGGCGCTCACACGCAGAGGGTGACGCGTGTGGTCCGGCACATTTAAAAAAATCATAAAAAGTTCCATAAAATTCTTATTCCGGTTCGTATCCTTTAGTGATCGGGTTCACGACGAGGCGTGATCCGGAAAATTCTGACAGACAACAGTGTAACTTGTAAAGGGATGAAAGGAAGGTTTTTTATGAAGAAAAGATTTTGCAAAACGAGTATGGCAGCTGTGCTTCTGGCGATTGGAATGACGCTTACAGCCTGCGGAAGCAGCACGGGCAGCAGTACCGAAAGCGGCACGTCGGGCAACATGGAAAGCAAGATCAGCGTTAATACAGAGAACGGTACTCAGGTAAGTACCGAAAGCAGCGAAGGCGAGGCCGGAGGCAGCACGGAAAGCAGCACCGGCAGTAACACCGGAAGCAGCACGGAAAACAGAGCGGAAGAAAACGCGGAAAACAGCACGGAAAATAATAACAGAAGCAATAACGGAAGCAATAACGGAAGCAGTGCAGAAGAGAATCATGAAAGCAGCACTGAAAGAAGCACGGCTTCGAACGCCGGGGAAAGCAGCTTTGAGGAGCAGGATCCCACCAGTGCCACAGAGTCGGGCGAGGAAGCTCCGCAGTATGCAGCAGGTATTTCAAATCTCTCCGAAAATGTAGAGAAGATTAAGATACCGAACACTCCTATGACAAAAACGCAGAGCGCGGCGCTCTCCAAGAGCGGCGAGATCATGCTGCAGAAGGTAGTGGAGCTCAGCAAAGATAAGAATGGAAACTATCTCATCAGTCCCATTTCCCTTCAGATGGCACTTGGTATGACAGCCACCGGATCCGACAAGGGCTCCACAACACAGAAGGAGCTGATGAATGTTCTCCTGCCGGGAACAGGAAAGGATCCCTCGTCACTGAATAAGCAGATGGCCACATTTGCAAAGCGGATGAAGAACTCCAAGGATGTTCAGTGGAACGTGGCAAACTCCGTATGGGTCAACAACAACGGAGAGGTGAAGCTCAGAAACTCCTATGTAAAGAATACGACGAACTACTATGCAGCCGAGCTTTATGCGGCACCCTTTGATGACAGCACGGTGAAGGCCATCAACGACTGGGTGAGCAAGAATACGAAGAAGCGGATCCCGAAGATCTTAAATGAAATTTCCGATGATGCCCGGATCGCTCTTGTAAATGCGCTGGCTTTCGATGCTGCGTGGGCTACTCCCTATGATAAGTCCCAGGAAATGAAGAATCAGACATTTACGAATTCCGACGGCACGAAGTCCAAGGTGACCATGCTTACCAGCGGGGAACAGAAAGCCATCAAGCTGGCAGGCGGACTTGGCTTCATTAAGCCCTACAAGGGCGGGCAGTACAGCTTCGTGGGTATCCTTCCTCCGGAAGGCATGAGCACGGATCAGTATCTGAAGAAGATCGTTGAGGATAAGAAGAGTTTTGCAGAGGCCTATCAGAAGGCTGATACCTCCAGAGATGTTCATGTGAAGCTTCCGGAATTCAAGGTAGAATACGGCGTTACGATGGATGATACCCTGAAGGCCCTTGGTATAAAGGTGGCATACACAGATGATGCCGAGTTTGGAGCCATGGTAGCCGACGACAGCGAACCGGTGAAGATCGGAACCGTGATCCATAAGACCATGATCGATGTCAGCCGCGAGGGCACCAAGGCGGCAGCAGCCACTGCGGTTATGATGGATAAGGCAGGGGCGTTTTATAATCCGTTAGAACCCTATGAGATCAATCTGGACAGACCCTTCGTATACGCCATCGTGGACAACGAGACAGGCGTACCCGTATTCCTGGGCGTGCAGAATAACATGAAGTAATCAAAAAGTGTGACAACGGGGACAGTCCCCGTTGTCACACTACTGGGGCTGTACCACCCGGTATTCCCGCACATTCAGTACGGTTTCTCCGTCGATCTGTGCGGCGCAGGGACGCTCAAAACGCACGTGGATCTCACTTCCGGTAAAGACATCAACGATCTTTTTCTTCTTGATGTGCTCGCCCTTGAAGATGGACGGAAATGCGGTCAGTGCCTTGAACTTGGACTTGGTGTGATAAACCACCACCGTCAGCTGCTTGGAGAACCGGTCCTGCTCCGGAGCCATATCCATTCCGCCACCGTAGTATTTCCCCTTCATGGTGGGCGCGATCCATACATTTTCGAAGGTATGCTTTACGCCGTCAACCCGGACGATGGCGCGGCAGGGTTTGAAATGAAACAGCAGGCCCTTAATGGCGATGCCGGAGTAATTGATCTCCTTCTGGGGGTCCTTCTCCTTTATCTGGTCCGCAACCTCGCAGCAGTAGCCGTCGATGCCGAAGCCCATATTGTTGATGAACTTTCGTTCCAGATCATTGACATATACGGTGGGAAGATCGGAGAGATAAGGGTTGAGAAGAACTTCTTCTCCCGGCTGGCGGTTGATGTCCGTCAGGAAATCATTTCCGGTCCCGCATCCGAGGATGTAAATGTTGTTTTTCAGTTCCATCCCGTCGATGGCGTTGACAAAATAGTTTATGGTTCCGTCTCCACCCACCAGAACCACCTCATCCTCCGGCGGAAGCTGAGAGAGAAATTCAGGATAGTTGATCCCCACTGCATCCACCAGTTCGGTTCCTTCAGGGACCTCCGGTTTGATGCCGTTGTTTGCCAGCGAATTGTAAAGATAATGCTTCATGTGTCCTCCTCCTGTTTTACATTTATACAAGACCCAACACGATCAGGAACTCGCCGATCGAGTAGGTGAGCATTACAATGAAATGTGTTTTTAAGCGGCTGTCCTTCTTGAATCGAACAAAGAACAGGGATGTATCGGAAATAAAGAACAGCGCCGCACCGATGGTCGTAGTGACCGTAGCCGCACAGGGAAAACTGACGCAGCGGAAGATGGCAAAGCAGTTCATGGCTCCGTTGATCAAAAGATAGAGCAGCATCGGATAAAACAGTGCCTTCGGAAGATGCGGCCGGAGCTTTGAGAAGATGAACAGTACCGCAACTATAAAAAACAGGGACAGCGAAACAATCAGAAATATGGGGATCTCTGAAAAGACTACATCCCTGCAGTACCCGGCAATAAAGCATCCATGACTGATCATAAAGGCAATGCCCCCGGCGGTGAACCATTTAACGCCCTTGGGGATCAGCAGAACGTCGCCGATCCAGCTGAAGATCAGGGCAAGAATGATGGCAACCGACGGAGCATCGGTCATGGAAAGATAAAAGCCCAGCAGGGCAAGCAGAAGAAAGGGCTTGGAAATATTCCTGACCCTGGTATCCTTCCGAAAGGATGCATATAGGTGGATGACCGTGGAAATGACAAAAACGGCCAGAAACAGATATTTCATGATGAACCTCCCCCGAGTAACCTTCCCAATTACATCAGCTATATTCTACCATAATTTCAGAGGAATGTAAAAAAGTGTTGACACGAAATGCATGTAGTGCTATTCTGCAATAGACAGTTTAATACTTCAAACCGATGAAGCGGAGATAACGGCAATGATGCCTTTACAGAGAGTCCGGGATGCTGAGAACCGGATGAGAAACAAGTTGTCAAATGGACCGCTGAGGGCGCAGTCAAATGAGCTGGAAATGAATTAGAACACAAAGCTCAGAGTATTCTGCGACGCCGGAGGCAGGCGTTAACTGCCGGGGATATGATAGTATCCCGCTAAGAGTACGGGAAACCGTAAAGACAAGGTGGCACCGCGGATAGTGAAAGATTATTCGTCCTTGGCAGAGATGAACTCTGTCGAGGACTTTTTTGATTCCTGTAAGGCATTCGGCAGAGAGACCGAGTCGACAATAGAGTCGGAAAAAAGGAGGAAAGCGAAATGAACCTTTACCCGTCCATTGATGAACTGAAAACCTATGCGGCGTCCGGTTCCTACACCGTATGCCCGGTCTGCACGGAAATGTTGTCGGATTTTATCACCCCCATCGAAGCCCTTCGGATCCTGAAGGCCGTGTCCACACACGCCTACCTGCTGGAGTCCGCACAGGCCAGTGAGGCCTGGGGCAGATACACCTTCCTGGGCTGTGAGCCCAAGGCATCCATTACATGCCGGGACGGTGAGATGAAGGTGGGTGATCAGATCATAAAAACCACAAATCCCTCCGCGGATATCCGCAGGATCCTCGGGGAGTACCGGAGTCCCCGTCTCCCCGAGCTTCCACCCTTTACCGGTGGCCTGGTGGGATATTTCGCCTTTGATTTCCTGGGCTACAGCGAGCCCACCATCAAGCGGGAGGTTGAGGATAATGAAGAGTTTCAGGATGTGGATCTGATGCTGTTTGACGAGGTCATCGCCTTCGATAACGTAAAGCAGAAGATCATCCTGATGGTTAACATAAAACTGAATCAGCTGGAAACAGAGTTTAAGAGGGCAGAGAAACGCCTGGAAGAAATGGCGGAAATGCTCCGCTCCGGAAAAAAGAATGAGGAACAGCCCGGACGGCTGCTGGGGGAGGTAACACCCCTCTTCAATAAGGAGCAGTTCTGCGAGATGGTGGAGAAGGCTAAGCACCATATCTTCGAAGGAGATATCTTCCAGATCGTGCTTTCCAACCGGCTTTCCGCACCCTTTGAGGGAAGCCTGCTGGATACCTACCGGATGCTCCGGACCATCAATCCATCCCCCTACATGTTCTACTTCTCCGGCACGGACGTTGAAGTGGCAGGGGCATCACCGGAGACACTGGTGAAGCTGGAGAACGGAGTGCTGCATACATTTCCGCTGGCAGGGACAAGGCCCAGAGGAAAGACGGAAAAAGAGGACAAGGCCCTGGAGGCCGAGCTTCTCTGTGATGAGAAGGAGCTGGCCGAGCACAACATGCTGGTGGATCTGGGACGGAACGACCTGGGCAGGATATCCAAATTCGGTAGTGTAACGGTTGAGAAGCTTCACTCCATCGAGCGGTTCTCCCACGTAATGCATATCGGTTCCACCGTTCGCGGTGAGATCCGGGAGGACAAGGATGCACTGGATGCCATTGAGGCAGTGCTTCCCGCAGGAACCCTTTCGGGAGCACCGAAGATCCGCGCCTGCCAGCTCATCGGAGAACTGGAGGGCAATAAGCGGGGCATTTACGGAGGCGCCATCGGCTACATCGATTTCACCGGAAACATGGACACCTGCATCGCCATCCGCATCGCATACAAGAAGAACGGAAAGGTATTCGTCCGGAGCGGCGCCGGGATCGTTGCAGACTCCGTGCCGGAGACGGAATACCAGGAGTGCCTGAACAAGGCGAAGGCATCCCTCACCGCCCTTCGTATGGCGAAGGATCTGTAGGAAGGAGGAGCGAAAAATGATATTACTGATCGACAATTATGACAGCTTTTCCTATAATCTGTATCAGCTCATCGGAGAGCTGAACCCGGACATCAAGGTGATCCGGAATGATGAGATGACCGTGGATGAGATCCGGGCGCTGGCGCCGGACAGGATCATCCTTTCTCCGGGACCGGGAAGGCCGGAGGATGCAGGCATCATCATCGAGGCGGCAAGAACTCTGGGGAAGGAGATCCCCACCCTGGGCGTGTGCCTGGGACATCAGGCCATCTGCGCAGCCTTCGGAGCAACAGTCACCTATGCAAAGCAGCTGATGCACGGCAAGCAGTCCACGGTAAAGGCCGACACCGGCTCGAAGCTGTTTCAGGGGCTGCCGGTACATTTTCCTGTGGCAAGATATCATTCCCTGGCAGCGGACGAAGCGACGCTTCCGGAGGAACTGCGGGTGACAGCGGTCACCGAGGACGGCGAAGTGATGGCCGTGGAGCATAGAGAGTATCCCATCTACGGCGTGCAGTTTCATCCGGAGTCCATCCTGACACCGGACGGACGCGCAATGCTGGCCAACTTCCTGGCGGAGTGAAACTGCCAGGGCAGCTAAGATGAGTGGGAAATAGGAGCCTATCTTAGCTACGAGGGTAAAACGCAGCAAGTGACCAGAACAGAAGCAGGACATAAGAAAGAAATTAGCAGGAGAATAAAAATAAGCAAGCAAAAATGCATGCATCAGAGGATGCGGAAAGGAAAGATCATGATCAAGGAAGCAATCGTAAAAATCGTAAACAAAGAGGACCTCACCTATGACGAGGCTTATGCAGTAATGAATGAGATTATGAGCGGAGAGACTTCTCCCACACAGAATGCGGCATTTCTGTCGGCGCTTTCCACAAAGAGTGCGCGGGCGGAGACCACGGACGAGATCGCAGGCTGCGCCGCAGCAATGCGTGACCATGCCACACGGGTTGATACGGGCATGGACATCTTCGAGATCGTGGGAACCGGCGGCGACAATGCGCATACCTTCAACATTTCCACAACTTCTGCACTGGTTGCGGCAGCGGGCGGCATGAAGGTTGCAAAGCACGGTAACCGTGCAGCTTCTTCCAAATGTGGTACCGCGGACTGTCTGGAGGCGCTGGGCGTGAATATCCAGCAGAGCCCCAAGCGCTGCGTTGAGCTTCTGAACGAGGTGGGCATGTGCTTCTTCTTCGCACAGAAGTACCACAGCTCCATGAAGTATGTGGGTGCGATCCGCAAGGAGCTTGGCTTCCGTACCGTATTTAATATTCTCGGACCTCTTACCAATCCGGGGGCACCCACCATGCAGCTGCTGGGTGTCTATGATGATTATCTTGTTGAGCCCCTGGCACAGGTTCTTGTAAGCCTGGGCGTAAAGCGCGGTATGGTTGTTTACGGCATGGACAAGCTGGATGAGATCTCTCTTTCCTCACCTACAAAGGTCTGCGAGATCCGGGACGGATGGTATCGTACCACCATCATCACTCCGGAGCAGTTCGGTCTGACACGCTGTGCGAAGAAGGATCTGGAGGGAAGTACCCCGGAAGAGAATGCAAAGATCACCATCGGCATCCTCAGCGGAGACAAGGGACCGAAGCGTGATGCGGTTCTGATGAATGCAGGCGCATCTCTCTATATCGGCGGCAAGGCAGAGTCCATGGCAGAAGGCATCAAGCTGGCTGCAGAGCTGATCGACAGCGGTAAGGCGCTGCAGGTTCTCAGCAAGCTCATCGATGTCAGCAACCGGCCTGACGCAGAGTGAGATGGAGTAAGTGAGAAAGCTCGAGCGGACGGTGCATGCAGGACAGAGCATGCGGTGCACGTGTGATAGGTCGATAGAAAGGAATCCATATGTCAATTTTGGATGAGCTGGCAGACTATGCCAGAGTTCGAACGGAAGAAGCAAAAAAGAAAATATCTTCAGAGGAAATGCGCCGCCGGGCCGAGTTGCTTCCCAAGGGTGACTTCCCCTTTGAGCAGGCGCTGAAGAAGGAAGGGATATCCTTTATCTGCGAGTGCAAAAAGGCATCTCCCTCCAAGGGGCTGATCGCACCGGACTTTCCCTATCTGGAGATCGCAAAGGCTTATGAGACTGCGGGAGCAGACGCCATCTCCGTACTGACAGAGCCCAAATGGTTTCTGGGAAGTGATCAGTATCTCCGGGAGATCGCGGCAGAGGTTTCCATCCCGTGCCTTCGTAAGGACTTCACCGTAGATCCCTATATGATCTACGAGGCAAAGGTGCTGGGGGCGTCGGCGGTGCTTCTCATCTGCTCGATCCTGTCCGAGGAACAGCTGAAGGAATATCGTGAGATCGCAGATACACTGGGGCTTTCGGCACTGGTGGAAGCTCATGACGAAGAAGAGATCCGGATGGCCCTTCGCTCCGGCGCAAGGATCATCGGCGTAAACAATCGGAATCTGAAGGACTTCTCCGTGGATACGGAGAACAGCCGGAGACTCAGGGAAATGGTTCCTTCCGATGTGCTCTTCGTATCAGAGAGCGGCGTTCGTACTCCGGAGGATGTGGCAAAGCTCCGGGAGATCGGAGTGGATGCGGTGCTGATCGGAGAAACCCTGATGCGGGCAGAGGATAAGAAGGCCAAACTGGCAGAACTCCGCGGAAAGTAAAGAAAGGACAGCGGTCATGGATAGTCCGAAAACAAAAATAAAACTCTGCGGTCTCAGCAGGGTGGAGGATATTGAGGCGGCCAACCGGCTGAAGCCGGATTATATCGGCTTTGTCTTTTTCAAAGGAAGCCGGCGGCAGGTGACGGACCGGCAGGCGGCGGAGCTTCGGCTGAAGCTTTCCCCCATGATCCTGAAGGTGGGCGTCTTCGTCCGGGAGGATCCCGAGCATGTGGCAAAGCTCCTCGGGGAGGGAATCATCGATCTGGCCCAGCTCCATGGCGGCGAGGATGCGGACTACATCCGGACCCTGCGGAGCATGACGGACAGTCCCATCATCCAGGCCTTTCGCATTGACGGCATCGGCGACCTTCGGGCAGCGGAGGAGAGCGGAGCGGATTATATCCTGCTGGATTCCGGGCAGGGGTCCGGCGCTACATTTGACTGGGATCTGCTGCGGGGCTTTGACAGACCCTACTTCCTGGCCGGCGGGCTTTCTCCCGCAAATGTGACCGCAGCCCTGCGTACCTTGGCCCCCTTTGCAGTGGATGTGAGCTCCGGCATTGAGACCGGCGGCGTGAAGGATG
>CADAXW010000041.1 GCA_902792005.1 uncultured Lachnospiraceae bacterium | reverse complement strand
AAAGACCTACTACTATGATGCGTTGGGAAACAAGAAGTATCTGCTTCAGAGCATCGGCGGGAAGAAATACTATTTTGACCGGTTCACCGGAGAGCAGCAAACCGGATGGGTCGAGTACGGCGGAAAGAAGTACTATTTCAGATCGGATAAGGATCCTGAAAATCGCTATGCCATCAAGGGGACCTGGGAGACTATCGACGGAAAGGTTTATCGGTTTGATGATACGGACTGTTCTGTGTTAAGAAATCAGTGGGTCACCTCCGGAAGCATGAAGGCATATATGACGGAGGACGGATCCCGGGCCGTCGGTTTTACGAAGATCGATAATAAGTGGTACTATTTCAATTCCACTACCGGAAGCATTACAACGGGATCGGTCACCATCAACGGACAGGCATATACATTTGATTCGAACGGCGTAATGACAAAGGGAAAGGTGCCTTCGGACACAGGCTCCGGAACCGGAACCACCGTGAAAAACGGCTGGAAGAAGGTTAGCGGAAAATGGTATTACTACGTAAAGGGTAAGAAGGTTACAGGCTGGAAGAAGATCGGAACCAAGAGGTATTATTTCAACGCCAAGGGCGTTATGGTTACAGGCTGGAAGAAGATCGGAACCAAGAAGTATTATTTCAATGCCAAGGGCGCCATGGTAACCGGTTGGAAGAAGATCGGGACCAAGAAGTATTATTTCAATGCCAAGGGTGCCATGGTAACCGGCTGGAAGAAGATCGGGACCAAGAAATATTATTTCAATGCCAAGGGCGCCATGGTAACCGGCTGGAAGAAGATCAAGAACAAAATGTACTTCTTCAAGAAAACCGGTGTTATGGCGAAGAACGAGTACATCAAGGGCTATTACATGACTAAGACCGGCGCCCGTTCAGCCAAAGCAAAATGTTCCTGGAAGAAGACGGCCAAGGGAAAGCGGTACAGCAATGCCAAGGGCTGGTACGCAAAGAGCTGTACACTGACCATCGACGGCAAGAAGTACACCTTTAAGAAAAACGGTTACGTGAAGTAGAGGTTTTATAAAGAAAATGCTTGACGAACCCGGTGCGGGATGCTAATATAACTAGGTGCGTTTTAAGAATGATTGATTCCACATGCCCGGCTTTTCGAAGCTGACCGTGTCTTGGCTAAATGGAATCCATTGCATATATAAATCATATTCATGTTTTATGGAGGTACAAAGCTTTGGCTAACATCAAATCAGCAAAGAAGAGAATTCTTGTAAGCAAGAAGAAAGAACTTAGAAACAAGTCTGCAAAGTCCAAGATCAAGACTCTGATCAAGAAGGTTGAAGCTGCAATCGAGGCCGGCGACAAGGCTGAGGCAGAAGCAGCACTTAAGGTTGTTATTTCCGAGATCAGCAAGGCTGCATCCAAGGGAATCTACCATAAGAACACAGCTTCTCGTAAGATTTCCAGACTGACACTGGCAGTTAACAAGGTTGCCTATGAGCCATGCCGGCTCTCCGGCCACTTCGTGGCCGTCGATGTCGCGGCATTCGCCGTATACAACCGCCCCGTCATTGCCTTGCATGCAAGCAAGCTTGTGCAAAGCAGTGACGGGGCGGTTGTGCATGGCTCATTTTACGCGCAAAACGTGACAAGCGGGACTGTCCCCTTTGTCACGCCTTGGCCAGCAGATCTATGATCAGCCGCTCCAGTGCGTTCTCCTCGGAGAGCTTTCCGGTTCTGGAGGCGTGGGCCGCGTCCAGGCAGGCGTCGTTGGCTGACAGCAGCTGCTCCATGCTGTAGGCTTTTGCCTCGGGCAGATACTGCTTCAGCGTGAAGGAACGGACCTTGGTGATGCGGACCATGTCTTCTCTGGAGGTATTGTCCTTCAGCATCTGCTTGAACTGCAGCAGAAGCTGATAATGTCTGGTGATGAGTGCCAGGATCTTCGAGGGATGTTCCCGAAGGCTGACAAGGTCATTATAGAGCGAGAGGGCGGTTTCCTGCTTCTTGTTGGCGATGGCATCCACCATGGCGAAGACCTTGTCCTCGACCATAGTGCTGGATATGGCCTCCACATCGGTGACACGAATGGCGTCCCGCTCAATGGTGTAGGAGATCAGCTTCTCTGTTTCGAGAGACAGGAGCTGCATGTCCAGACCTACCGTGTCGATCAGCTTCTGAGGAACCTGACGCTCGATCTTTTTCCCGGTTTCGGAAAGCCTGCCCGTGATCCAGGTGACGAGAGTGGCTTCACTGGGGGTGTCAAAGCAAAATGCGCCGCCTGCCTTGTCAAACAGCTTATAGAGCCTTCCCCGTTTATCTACGCCGCTGCTGGTGCCTGACTTCAGTACGATATCCGGCTCCACGAAAATGAGGACGGTGGTGTCGGCTATATGCTCCAGGCCGTCGATCAGCTCATCCATCGACTTGGTGAAGAAGCCGCTGCCCTCCACCAGAACCACACGGCGTTCCGCCAGAAACGGCATGGTCCGAAGATCGTCCAGAAGATTGTCCATCTTGATGTTGCTTCCGCTGTAGGAAGTGAAGTTCATGGTATCGCCTTCCGGTACCAGCTTCTTTATCAGGATATCCCTGTACTGCAGAAGGAGATAGCGCTCGGAACCGTAGAGAACATAGAGGTTCCGGATCTGGCCATCACTCAGCTCCTTATTCAGTTCAGCCATGCCCCGCGCAGGGGCTTTTTTTTCTGCCATGATAGCTCCTTTTTTCTTACTCCCCGGATATTTTAACACATCCTGAAAAAGGCTTCAAGGATCGTCAGATGAGGGAAAATGTTTATTGAAAGAAATGTACTCAGATGGTAAAATAAGAAAGGCTGAATCAGTCAGAAAAAATGAAGGCCGGTGCGTGAGTACCGCCGGAATCAGGAGGGGTTACTACATGGATGGAAGACTGCATAACTGGGTCAATTGGATCCTTTATGATGAGCTGATCGACGGAAAGATCAATGCACCCAAGCATCTGCTTGGAAACCATGACTACGGTGACGGACAGGTGATCACCTGCTATAAACCGCATTCATCATCAGTATCGGTGAAGACACTGACCGGTAAGACATGCATCCCCATGGAGAAGATCGGGGAGGAAGGTTTCTACGGTATCTATTTCTCGACGAAGCGCTTCAAGGGAAACAAGTACCGCTTTGTTACTGAATATTATGACGGAACGACGGTTGAAACCGCAGACTGCTATGCGTTTGACGGGCAGATCACGGATTACGACGCCTACCTCTTTGCAGAGGGCAAAAACTACGACATTTACAATAAAATGGGTGCGCACCCCATGACCATCGACGGAGTGAAGGGAACCTACTTCTCCGTATGGGCACCGGATGCACGCCGCGTATCGGTTGTCGGTGATTTCAATATGTGGGACGGTGCGCTGAACCCCATGCAGATCCATCCGGCATCCGGAATCTATGAGCTGTTTATCCCGGATGTGTTTCCGGGGGCTGTCTATAAGTTCCAGATCCTGACCCGCTACGGCGAGATCCTTTATAAAGCGGATCCTTACGGAAATCAGGATCAGGTTCGTCCCGACAATGCCAACATCGTGGCAGATCTTTCCTATACCTGGAAGGACAACGCATGGATCGAAAACAGAAAGAAACAGGACCGTGTTGCCCGCATCAAGCAGCCCATGTCCATTTACGAGTGCCATCTGGGCTCCTGGAAAAAGAAGATCGAGGATTCCGACTTCGGCTTCTACAACTACCGTGAGCTGGCTGAGATGCTGGGAGATTATGTGACGGAAATGGGTTACACCCACATCGAGCTGATGGGTATCGCAGAGTATCCCTTCGATGGTTCCTGGGGCTATCAGGTAACCAATTATTTCGCTCCCACCTCCCGTTACGGAACCCCGCAGGACTTCATGTATTTCGTAGACGAGATGCACAGAAGAGGCATCGGCGTGATCCTGGACTGGGTACCGGCGCATTTCCCGAGAGATGCTCACGGTCTGGGACGCTTCGACGGCATGCCGCTGTATGAGAACGCAGACCCGAGAAAGGGAGAGCATCCGGACTGGGGTACCTATATCTTTGACTACGGCAGAAATGAGGTCATCAACTTCCTGACATCAAATGCGCTGTTCTGGGTTGAGAAGTACCATATCGACGGACTTCGTGTGGACGCGGTTGCTTCCATGCTGTACCTGGATTATGGCAAGAGAGACGGCGAGTGGGTGGCAAACAAGGATGGCGGCAAGGAGAATCTGGAAGCCATCGCATTGCTGCAGAACATCAACAAGGTTATGGAGGAGCGGAATCCGGGCGCATACCTGATCGCCGAGGAGTCCACTGCATGGCCGGGTGTTACCGCACCTGCAGACATGAAGGGACTTGGCTTCCTCTTCAAGTGGAATATGGGATGGATGAACGACTTCCTGGAGTACATGAAGCTGGATCCCTACTTCCGTAAGTTCAATCATAACCGGCTGACCTTCAGTCTGTCCTATACATATTCTGAGAATTACATCCTGGTCATCTCTCATGATGAGGTAGTTCATCTGAAATGTTCCATGCTGAACAAGATGTCCGGGCTTGAGTTTGACAAGTTTGCAAACCTGCGTACCGCCTACGGTTTCATGTGCGGTCACCCGGGCAAGAAGCTTCTGTTCATGGGTCAGGAGTTTGCACAGCTTCGTGAGTGGTCGGAGGCAAGATCCCTTGACTGGTATCTGCTGGATGATCCGAAGCATAAGGGAATTCAGGACTTCGTGAAGGAACTGAACCATATGTACACCAAGTATGATGCATTGTATTACAATGACAATGATGTCATGGGCTTTGAGTGGATGAAGGTGGATGATGCCGAGTCCGGTATCGTGGCATTTGTCCGCCGCGGTAAGACGGCCAAGGATCAGCTGCTGTTCGTGTGCAACTTCGTTCCGGTAGAGCGGAAGGGATACCGCGTAGGTGTTCCCTGCATTTCCGGATATAAAGAGATCCTTTCTTCCGATGATGTGAAGTTCGGCGGTCTGGGACGCAATAATCCGAAGACCATCCGCGGAGAGGCAATTCCCTGCGACCGAATGGATTACTCCATCCAGATGGATGTTCCGCCGCTTTCGGTAACGGTATTTAAGTATGATTATAAGGATTCCATTCCGACTCAGAAGAAGTCGAAATAATGGTTCTTATAAAATAAAAAGAGTAGAGGAAGGTTTTTATGACTACGTCACAAATTGGTATTCTGGTGGCCATTGGTATCTACCTTGTGGGGATGCTGATCATTGGTTTTTTTGCCTCCAGAAAGACAAATGATGTCGGAGATTTTTACCTGGGCGGTCGAAAGTTGGGACCCTTCGTAACAGCCATGAGTGCTGAGGCGTCCGATATGAGTTCTTATCTCTTGATGGGTGTGCCCGGACTTGCTTATTTCTCCGGTATCGCAGATGCAGGCTGGACCGTATTCGGTCTGGCAGTGGGTACTTATCTGAACTGGCTGTTTACCGCGAAGCGGCTGAGAAATTATTCCGCAAAGATCGATGCGATCACAATTCCGGATTATTTCAAGAAGCGCTTCCGCGACAAGAGCAATGTAACGCTGCTGATCGGTGCGATCGCAATTATCATATTCTTCGTACCGTATACGGCTTCCGGCTTCTCAGCCTGTGGTAAGCTGTTCCAGAGGCTGTTCAATATGAACTATCAGACAGCCATGGTGATCTCAGCCATCGTTATCATTGCGTACACCACCACCGGTGGTTTCCTGGCAGCGTCCAGAACGGACTTTGTTCAGTCCATCGTTATGACCATCGCACTTCTCATCGTGCTTGGTTACGGAATCTACAATGCGGGTGGTTTCGGTGCGGTTCTGGACAATGCAGACAAGCTTGCAGGTTTTATGGATCTTTCGGCAACGCATAACAATGTGACCGGGGCCGCGGATGCATATGGAATCTTTAACAAGATCACCATGTTCTGCTGGGGACTTGGATATTTCGGTATGCCCCATATCCTGCTCCGTTTCATGGCAGCAAGAGATGCAAAGGAGCTGAAGCTGTCCCGTCGGGTTGCTTCCGTATGGGTAGTGATCTCTCTGGCAGTTGCCATTTTCCTTGGTATCGTAGGCCGTGTTCTTTCAGAAACCGGATTCCTGGAGTCTCTTCTGGATCCGCAGAACATGGAAAGTGCTTCCAAGGCCGAGACACTGATCATCGTGATCGCAAACCACATCGCCGAGCATGGTCTGGGCTATGCATTGATCGGTGGTGTCATCATCGCAGGTATTCTGGCATCCACCATGTCAACGGCGGATTCCCAGCTGATCGCAGCATCCAGTGCTGTATCCGAGAATATCTTCCGCGATACATTTAAGATCAAAATGAGTGAGAAGGCATCTATGCTGACCGCGCGTCTGACACTGATCGTCGTGGCGGTTCTGGGTATCATCATTGCATGGAATCCGGACAGCTCCGTCTTTAATATCGTGTCCTTTGCATGGGCCGGTTTCGGCGCGGTATTCGGACCCATCATGCTGTTCTCGCTGTTCTGGAAGCGTACCAATCGCTTCGGAGCTATTGCCGGAATGCTTTCCGGAGGTATCATGGTCTTCGTATGGAAGTATCTGGTTCGCCCCATGGGAGGCGCCTGGGATCTCTATGAGCTGGCACCGGCATTCCTGGTATCGGCCATCTTCATCGTTGTTTTCAGTCTTCTGACGAAGGCACCGGAGGAGGAGATCCAGGAGGAATTCGAGGAAGTGAAGGCGATGTAGTACGTGCCCACACGCCTATGGCGTGTGCCCGAGCGGAGCGAGGGTTTCGAGACGGCAACCGAAGCCGGCTCGAAAGGCATATAAAAATAAGTCCTGCATGATGTCATGGAAATGACATGCTGCAGGGCTTCTTTTTGTTGGATCACTGAATCGTCCAGTCTACAGGTTCGACGCCGTTTTTCTCCAGAAAGGCGTTGGCCTGTGAAAAGTGTTTGCAGCCGAAGAAGCCGCGGTATGCGGACAGCGGACTTGGGTGGGGTGCTTCCAGCACCAGGTGCTTCGGGTTGGTCAGCATGGCTTTTTTGCTCCGTGCAAACCCGCCCCAGAGCATGAATACCACCGGACGGTCCACATCATTTACGGCACGGATCACCGCATCCGTAAAGGTTTCCCAGCCCTTGTTCTGGTGGGAAGCGGCGGCGTGGGCGCGAACGGTGAGCACCGCATTTAACAGAAGAACGCCCTGCTCAGCCCAGGAGGTGAGACAGCCGTGGTTCGGGATCTCGAAACCGATATCCGAATTCAGCTCCTTATATATGTTCTGCAGTGACGGCGGGATATCCACACCCTTCTGCACGGAGAAGCAGAGTCCGTGGGCCTGCCCCGGTTCGTGATACGGGTCCTGGCCGATGATCACCACCTTGACCCGGGACAGGGGAGTAAGATGAAATGCATTGAAGATATCATCTGCCGGAGGGTAGATGGTATTTTTGCTATATTCCTCCCGGACAAACTGATATAAGTCTCTATAATAAGGCTTTCCATACTCCTCACGGAGCACGGGAGCCCAGTCGTTTGAAATCTGTGGCATGATCTGTTTTTCCTTTCTTGAATACTTCTCAGAATACTTCTCAGAATGCTACTCAGAATACAGATATCATACAGCAAAAACGGATGGGATACAACCTCTGAAGCGGGATGAGAAGGAACGAAAACAGGCTAAAACATGATAAGAAATTATATAATTCTAAACTTGTTTCAACATTTGATTCATGTTAAAATATATTGAGTTGCTTACGGACAAGGAGTATGACATGGTTCAGAAATTATTTAAACAAATGGTTATCTCTCAGATCGTGTCAGCTATGGCTGTCATGCTCTGCCTTGTTATAGACAGTATTATGATCGGACGGTTTCTCGGAACGGATGCCATGGCGGCATACGGTCTGGCGAATCCCGTCCTTCTTATCTTTGCTGCATTCGGCAGTCTCCTTTCCAGCGGTATCCAGGTGGTTTGCAGCCGGGCCATGGGCACGGGAGATGAGGAAAAGATCAACCGGTGCTATTCCCTGTCGGTGATCATAGCCGTATCCGTTTCCCTGGTGGGCGTTGCGGTGGTTATCATATTTGCTGATCCGCTCTGCCGCCTCCTCGGTGCAAAGGAAGGAACGGTAGTGTTCCGACTGACAAAGGACTACCTGATCGGATTCGTTCTCGGAGCACCTTTCTTCATTGCAGCACAGATCCTGGTTCCGTTCCTGCAAATGTCGGGACAGCGTATCCGTCTTGTGGTGGCGGTCCTCAGTATGACCGTGGCCGATGTTGGCTTCGATCTTCTGAACGTCTTTGTTCTGAAGAAGGAAACCTTCGGTATGGGACTGGCGTCCACCGTCAGCTACGTCGTTGCAGTTGCCATCGGTATCGTATATTTCTTCAGGAAGAGCTGTATCTACAAGTTCAGTTTCAAAAATCTGGGCAACGGACTCTTCAAGGAGATCGCCAAGGGTGGTGTTCCCACCATGGTCAATCAGGTCAGCCTGGTGCTTTTGGTATTCCTGGTAAATAAAACCATGATGCGTGTGGGAGATGAGATCGCTGTTGCGGCATACTCCATCGTATCTACCATTGCAAATATCGGATACTGCATCGGAAATGGTATCTCCGAGGTAACCCTGATGCTGGGTGGTATCTCCTATAATGAGGAGGATGAGCAGTCCCTCAGTGAGATCGTGAAGCAGCAGACTCTGTTCTCCGTGGTGATCAATTTTATCGTCATGATCGCTTTCCTGGTGCTTGCGGATCCTCTGGTATCCCTCTTTGTCAAACCCGAGGCACTGGAGCAGTCCCAGGCGGTGTTCGGACTTCGGATGTTCGCTCTCTGTCTCATTCTGAGCAGTATCAATGCGGCATTTAAGAAGTACTATCAGTCCATCAACATGATCCACTTTTCGGAGTCCATCGCCGTTGTACAGAACCTGATCTTCCCGGCGGTGGTTGTCATCATTTTCTCGGCGATCTTCGGAACGAAGGGCGTATGGTTCTATTATATGATCGGTGAGGCTCTGTCTCTCATCTATATCTCCATCTATGTATGGAGGAAGAGTAAGAAGAAATTCGGAAGTCATGACAGTTATGTCTGTCTGCCGGAGGACTTTGGTGCATCTCCCGGAGAAGCCATCGAGATGGAGATCAACGATCTGTCTGAGATCCAGGAGGCAGCAGTGGAGGCGTCTGAGTTCTGTATTGAGAAGGGCGTGTCCAAGAAGAAGGCGATGTACACAGCCCTTTGCATCGAAGAGATGTCAAACAACATCGTGTCCCACGGCTTTGTTAAGGGCAAGGATAATCAGATCGATATCCGTCTGGTACATAAAGGGGGAGAAGAGCTGATCGTCCGGATCCGCGATAACTGCAAGGGCTTTGATCCGGTAAAGTACTATCAGATGACAAAGCCGGATATGGATGATCCCACGAAGCATATCGGAATCCGAATGGTATTCAAGATGACCAAGGATGTGAAGTATGTGAATTCTCTGGGCCTGAACTGCCTGACCATGAAGATTTAGGCGGCCGAAAGAAATACCTTGACAGACATTAGGGTCGGTGGTAAAGTTAGTCACAACAAAATAACAGACAAAGCGATGACGAGGAGTAGTAGGAGTTACGAGTCCGTACAGAGAGCTGCCGGGTGGTGCGAGGCAGTGGAGGAAGAGCTTACGAACTGACCTTATGAGCAGCCGAGGCGAAAGGTGTGGTATTACGACTGAGTAGTTGAGGACGGGTTCCGACCGTTACATCGGAAGGATATAAGATCATTATAAAAATGTTCCGTATCCGTAATGAGGCCTTCCCGAAGGGGAGGTGAAGTAGAGTGGTACCGCGTTAATACACGCCTCTACAGGGAAACCTGTAGGGGCGTTTTCTTATATCCTTCAGGTTGAAAAAGAGCAGGTTTCATAGTACAATAGGAGATTGGAGGAATGGCATCATGAAAAATTTCGAACAGTACAGAAGAGGTTATTTTATGCCGCCGGTTGAGTCAACCGACTGGGTAAAGAAGGAGTATGTGGACAAGGCGCCGATCTGGTGTTCCGTGGATCTGAGAGACGGAAACCAGGCGTTGGTGGTTCCCATGAGTCTGGATGAGAAGATCGAGTTCTATAAGGAACTGATCCGCGTGGGCTTCAAGGAGATCGAGATCGGTTTCCCCGCAGCCAGCGATACTGAGTATGAATTCTGCCGCCGGCTCATCGAGGATGATCTCATCCCTGAGGACGTCACCATCCAGGTGCTGACACAGGCAAGAGAGCATATCATCAAGAAGACATTTGAGGCAGTGCGCGGCGCAAACCCGAAGAATGTCATCGTACATGTATATAATTCCACATCTGTGGCTCAGAGAGAGCAGGTATTCAAAAAGTCCAAGGATGAGATCAAGAAGATCGCCACCGACGGAGCGGAGCTTCTTAAGCGTCTGGCAGATGAGGACGGAGCACCCTACCGGTTTGAGTATTCACCGGAAAGCTTTACCGGAACCGAGCCCGAGTATGCACTTGAGGTCTGCAACGCCGTTCTCGACGTATGGCAGCCCACACCGGACCGTAAGGCCATCATCAATCTGCCTGCAACGGTGGAAATGTCGCTTCCTCATGTATATGCAAGCCAGATCGAGTATATGCACAAGAATATGAAATATCGTGAAAATGTGGTTCTGTCCCTTCATCCCCACAACGACCGGGGATGTGGCGTTGCGGATGCGGAGCTGGGACTTCTGGCAGGCGCAGACCGGATCGAGGGAACCCTCTTCGGTAACGGTGAGCGTACCGGAAATGTGGACGTGATCACGCTTGCCATGAATATGTATACCCATGGCGTGGACCCCGAGCTTGACTTCTCAGACATGCCCAGGATCCAGGCGGCCTATGAGAGACTTACCGGCATGGAGATCTATCCGAGAGAGCCTTACTGCGGCAAGCTTGTATTTGCAGCCTTCTCCGGATCTCATCAGGATGCCATCGCAAAGGGCATGAAGTACAGAGAGGCAGATCCGAAGCAGATGTGGACCGTTCCCTACCTTCCGCTGAATCCGGAAGATATCGGACGTACCTATGACGGTGATGTGATCCGTATCAACAGCCAGTCCGGTAAGGGCGGAATCGGATTCCTTCTGGAGACCAAGTATGGTTATCTGCTTCCCAAGGCAATGAAGGAGGATGTGGGATATACCATCAAGGGCTATTCCGATCATCAGCATAAGGAGCTTCAGCCGGATGAGGTAAAGGATCTCTTTAAGCAGGACTATATCAATATCAGCACGCCCATCAAGTATATCGAGTGCCACTTCCAGCAGATCGACGGTATCCGCTGTGAGCTCACCATGGAGCGCGAGGGTGTTCATAAGGTATATCACGGACAGGGCAATGGCCGTCTCGACGCCATCAGCAATGCACTGAAGAGACATTTCCATATAGACTATTCACTCATTACCTATGAAGAGCATGCGATTACACGGGGATCCAACTCCAAGGCGTGTGCATACGTGGGTATCCAGATGAAGGAATCCGGCAAGGTATACTGGGGTGCCGGGATCCAGGATGATATCATTGAGGCATCGGCATATGCGCTGATCAGTGCAGTAAACCGTTCGCTTCAGGCTGAGGCACAGTAAGCCGTTCTTAAGCAGGGGGAGCGCGGGAGTCAGGAGGTTATTTGTGGCGGAGAATGTATTTAATGAGGATGTGGAATTTCTGATCCGTGTACGGGATGCCGTGGCGGAGAAGGACCGTTTAACAGAAAAGGCTTCCGAGCTGAAGGGTGTTCTGAAGAAGCAGGAGAAGGAGCTTGCTTCGGAGGAAAAGTCCGTTCAGGATGAGATCGCTTCCACCACAAAGAAAAGAAGAGGCGAGGTTGAGGAAGGCTTCGACAAACAGATCAGTGTGATCAAGAGCAAGAAGAAAAAGGCGGAGTCCGAGAAGGAAAAGACCATTGATGCCGGACGGGAGTCCAGGATCAGGGAGGAAGCCAGAGAGCACGTCGAGGATTCTAAGGAAGCGGAGAAGGAATTAAAGAAGCTGTTCCGTAAGAACAAGGTTCCCCGCTTCGCCCGGACCAAGCTGTTCTATGTCATGTTCATGCCTGACGGTCCGCTTGAGTTTGCCATGATGCTTGTCAGCTACCTGGTGCTTCTGGCCGGAATTCCGGCGCTGATCACCTGGCTGGTACGTATCCTGTTCCTGAAGGATGCAAGTGAGAAGACCAAAACGATCCTGACCATTCTGATCCCGTCGGTGCTGATCGTCATTTTCCTTCTGATCATTTTCATGATCTATGTGAAGGTAAAGGCAAGGCACAGAGAGACGCTCCGCCTGGGACGCAAATACAGGAATATGGTTTCCAGAAATGACCGGAAGATCCGTGAGATCAAGCGGGACATCGAAAATGATACGGATGAAAGTCTGTATGATCTGGAAGCCGTGAATCAGAAGCTGGATGAGATCTCCGAAGAGGAAGAGGCGATTCGTGAGAAGAAGAGCGAAGCGCTGAAGGCCTTTGATGAGGAGACTGCTGTAAATATCAAAAATGAGATCGAAGCCCGCCGCATGCCCCGTGTCGAGGAGCTGCGCGGCCAGAGGGATACCGTTTCGGCAGAACTGGAGTCTGTGGAACGGGCGCTTCAGGAAAAGAGCCTGGAGATCTCGGAGAATTATGTGTCGCACCTGGGTGAGGATCTTCTTCGCCCGGATAAGCTGGAGGATATGATCCATATCATGAGGTCCGGTGAGGCGGCAACCGTATCCGGTGCCATCGCCTGCTACAGGGAGATCGGAAAAGCCCCCGCCCGTAAGGAGTAAGCAGGGCTGCAGGCGCCGATTCGGAATACTAGACATAGGTCAGGGGACAAGATGTTTAAGAGAAGAAACAGAAAAGGGAAGAAGCAGGATCCGGAATTCAGCGAAATGAGCGGATACGATGACGTGGATGAGCAAGGCGAGCTGGATGATCTGGGCGGCCCGGTTGAGATGCCCCGGAGAAATGGGTTAGACAGGATAGATGAACCGGATGAGGAAACTCTGCCGGAGGATGACCTGACGGATGACGTGATCCGGCCGATCGCATCCCACAGAAACCGGGAAAACCCTTTTCGAAGGAAGACAGGAAATATCATACAGGTTGGCGGTGATCCGGAACTTCGGGAGGAGAACATCGCAAAACGGACGAAGAGACGTGTGAAAAAGACACGTCTGTTTGTCATTGCTGTGGTTCTTCTGATCGTAGCCGGCGCTGTCTATTATGTATATACACATGTCCGTGAATTCCAGGGCTATAAGGTACTGCTCAGTTCGGACACCGTTTATGAACCCAATGCGGAATATACGGAGTTTGGCGGAAATCTGCTGAAGTATACGCCGGAGGGCGTGTCCTACATTGATCCCAACGGAAATGTAGTATGGACCGCAGGCGCGGATATGAAGGTGCCCATTGCCAGCACCCGTGGAAACTATGCCGTAGTGGCTGACAAGGGAGGCAATGCGGTCCGTGTCTTCAGTACCGAGGGCGCAGTCAGTGATCTGGTCATGCCCTATAAGATCCTGGATGTGGATGTGGCTTCTCAGGGAGCTTTCACTGTCATTCTGGAGAGCGATACTACGAATTATATCAACATGTATGATAAGAGCGGAAATGCGGTCTATGAGATGCAGACATCCATCGACAAGAGCGGATATCCGCTGGCCATTTCCATTTCCGACGACGGTCAGAAGCTTTTCACCAGTTACTTCTTCATGGAAGGGATCCAGAGCAAGAACAACCTGGCAGCCTATAACTTCGGCGAGGTTGGACAGAATGCCAATGCAGACCGAATGGTGGGCGGCTTCAGCCTGGATAATGAGCTGGTGACCAGAGTTGAGTTCCTTACAAACAATCTGGTGGCAGCATTCTCCGATTCGGAGATCATTCTTTATGACATGAAGGAAAAACCCTCGGAGCGGGCCCGCATCGCTTATCAGCAGCCCCAGATCCAGAGCGTTTTCTATTCATCTTCCTATCTCGGGACCATTGAGAGATCCTCGAATGCAGAGGACAGTACGGATTATGTCATGCGGGTATATGACCTGAACGGAAATGAGTCGTTCCGGTATTCCTTCAACATGATGTATGACAACATCCATGCCGGAGAGGATGAGATCATCGTTACCGGCGGAAACCAGTGCATGATCATCACCAAAAAGGGACGGGTGAAGTTCCGCTATTCATTCAGTGATGTGGTAAGGAATATGATCCCCACATCCAAGTCGAATGAGTACATCGTTACATTTGAAGGGAAAACAGAGCGGATCTCGCTTCGAATGGAGGATAAGTAGTGAATTGGCTGTTTTTTACCATCATCGGCATATTTCTCTTATTTGGTTTTATCGGCTTTAAGAGAGGACTGATCCGCACTGTACTGGGAATGGGCGCTGCCATCCTTGCGATGGTGCTTTCCTATGCCCTTTCTCCGGTGGTATCCCAGTGGCTGCGGGATCATACCCAGCTGGATGAAAAGATCGAGGAACGTGTCTATACCTTTGTGGAAGAGAAGGTTTCCGATACGGTTCAGGGAACGGAGAAAAAGACCAAGGAGAAGGCCGATAAGGTTGCAAAGGAACAGATGAAGAAGAATCCGAAGAAGTCGGAGCAGATCGAGCTGATCAAGAATCTGAATCTGCCCGGTTTCCTGACGGATCGCCTGCTGGACGGGAATAACTCGGATACATATAAGGAGCTGGGTGTCGATACGGTTTACAGGTATGTGGCGAAGAGCGCGGCGGTTGTGGCTACAAATGTGATCGGCGGAATCGCTACATTTCTCCTGCTGCAGATCATTTTCATCATCATCGCACTCGTGATCAGGGGAACTCTGAAGGCGCTTCCCATCGTGAATACGGTAGACAAGGCAGTGGGCTGTGTTGCAGGCTTTGTGATCGGACTTTTTATCGTATGGGCCCTGCTGTTCATCCTGTCCATTTCCATGAAGGGCGACAGCTATGAGAAACTGCTGGTTGATAATTCCGGTATCCGTTGGCTGTCGGAGCACAATCCCATCCATTCGATCCTTGTGGGAAAACCGTAAATAATTATTCACTTGTTTTTTAATGAACAAAGTGATAGAATGTCGTGAGCGTTATCTAGGGAGGCTGTTTTTTAAGGACATGAGCAAGAGAAAGATTCTCACGAAATTAATACTCTTCATATATGATGCGGCCGCGGTGGTTCTGGCGAGCTACCTGGCGCTGCTGGTCCGTCACGACCTGCAGAGCGCAAAGGTGCCGAAGGAGTATATGGATATCATGAAGCAGAGCCTGTGGGTCGGGATTGGAACCATGGTACTCTGCTTTGCGTTGTTCCGTCTTTATTCAACGATCTGGAGTTACGTAGGAGCGACGGAGTTTAAGAACATCGTCCTGGCCTGCGGGCTTGCGAGCCTTCTGGACATGGGTCTCATCATGGCCCTGAACACGGACAAGACCGTGCCTCTGCCCCGAAGCTATTATCTGCTCTATATGGTATTTCTGCTGCTCCTTACCCTGGTCAGCAGGTTCTTCTACCGTACCATATTCTCAGTGAAGAAGTCGGTGACGGATACCAAGCAGAGGACGAAAAAGAAGCGTGTCCTTGTGGTCGGCGCCGGAAGCGGCGGTAACGATCTGATCCGCGAGATCAAGACCAGCGACTATCTGGATATGAAGGTCGTGGGCGTGATCGATGATAATGTGGGAAAAGTCGGTAATTATATCCATGGCGTTAAGGTCCTCGGATCCCGTCAGGACATTCCGAAGATCGCAGAGAAGACCAGAGCGGAAGAGATCATTCTGGCCATGCCTTCTGCAAAGCCGAAGGAGATCCACGATATCCTGGAAATCTGTAAGGTGACAGGTTGTGAACTGAAGAAAATGCCCGGTATCTATCAGCTGGTTACCGGTGAGGTAAATGTAACGGATCTGCGTGAGGTGGATCTGAACGACCTTCTGGGACGGGATCCCATCAAGGTCAATATCGACTCCATCATGGATTATGTATCGGATAAGGTGATCATGGTCACTGGCGGAGGCGGCTCCATCGGAAGCGAGCTCTGCCGTCAGATCGCAAGCCATAATCCGAAGCAGCTGATCATTATTGATATTTATGAAAATACGACCTACGATATCCAGAATGAGCTGAAGAGGACCTTCCCGGATCTGAATCTGGTGGTACTCATCGCATCGGTTCGAAATACCAAGAGGATCGATCAGATCTTCGAGAAGTATCGTCCGGATATCGTATATCATGCAGCGGCGCATAAGCATGTTCCGCTGATGGAGGACAGCCCCAACGAAGCCATCAAGAACAAC
>CADAXW010000040.1:19278-20029 GCA_902792005.1 uncultured Lachnospiraceae bacterium | reverse complement strand
TTTTTTCAGAGTCGCATCTGTATTATTATCGTAGCACGTTTTACCTGTTCTGTGAAATAAAAACCCTCCGGTTTGTTAAACTACCGGAGGCTCTTTCGGAATCGACTTTAGCCATTAGTGCTCATTTCATCAGGTAGGCATACTGCCGACACATCTCCATCACGATGTCGATCACCCTCTGCCGAACGGTCTCGTCATAGAACTCTGCCTGATCAACAATCTTCTTAACATCCCTGTATTTAAATGTGAAGCTCATAGGACGGCCGTACATTTCCTCCGCAATATTCAATTGTTCGGTAAAGCTGTCGCAGAAGGTTTTCGGCCTGGCCTTGCTGACGAGAAGCACCGGATCCTGTCCCATGGGATAATCCATCTTCGTATCAGACAGAAGTCCCGCCCCATGATCAAAGAGCGGCGCAAGTCGGAACTGCCCTTTATCATTTGTCATCACCGCGATATTGTGTGTATGTCGGTCTTCGTTCAGAAACAGAGCGTCAACGGTGAGCATTTTCGTCATATAAATCCCAAAATCGGAAAGTCCGGTTCTTCGCTCGACCAGATCCACCAGGATCTTCAATCTGTCCTTATGATCGGGCGTTGAGTAGATCACTTTATTCAGCCCGTATCCATACGTGTCCTTGAACAACCGCTCAAGCGTGATCAGATTCCAGCCCCCGGTAAAATCCCTGCTTCGGCAGCCGGGATATACATTTCCGTTATACTCAATCTGCTCGGGTTCATAGTCCACATA
>CADAXW010000040.1:0-19237 GCA_902792005.1 uncultured Lachnospiraceae bacterium | reverse complement strand
GAGATCACATACTCTGCAAGCCCCTCATAGCCCAGATAATCAGCCTTGTACCATATGCCGTCACGCTCAAATTTCAGTTGATTTCCCTTGGAAGATTGGCGTCCCTGATCCTGGATGTCAGTATCAAACAGTTTTACCATAGATTACCTCTCTATCCTGATCCAAAAATGATCATCTGCCATGCGGCCTTCTGTCTTCTCGATGATCATAAGCGGGTCATAAAACGGAAGCCCGAGGCGCTTCAGTTCCAACTTCATTTTATCCCTGGTTTCCGGAAAGCATCTGGAACGCAGAAACTCTTCATAGTCGTTGAAACTCGGCTCCGTATTCCTGCCAAATGCACGAAAGAGCGGGTTGTCGATATAATTCTTCACCCGGACCTTTCTTTTCGGTTCATCCACATCGATCACGGAACAGACCATATTTTTATACATATAAATGAGTCTCATCCGCATTCGGTCCTTCGGATATTCAAGCTTCTCGGCCATTTCCGGTTGGCGAAGAAGAATCTCAATCAAAGGAACTATGGGACCCGTAATCGCCTGCTCCTCCTTACTCTCCCAGTTTTCTATCGTTCTTTTAGATGAGCATACGAAGGACGCAAACTCTTTTTGTGTCATGTCGAGTACTTCTCTTGCACGCCGAATATCCTTTCCGCATATGGAGCTATTGATTACATATTCTTTCACCGAAATCATCTCCTTTCAAAGTATCTGGTCTCTTTATATCACATATTATGTGACTGTTCAAGCAGATTTTATCACATATTATGTGTTAAATGGCCCTCCGATTCCGGGGCGGACAAAACCGGGAGACTGACGCCTCCCGGTTTTGCCCGATGTATGTTGTCGCCAGATACGACGATAAATAAGCAGCACTACATCGCCATTATAATTCCGGCATTGTTCTGCTTCTCATTATTTGCCTCAACCAGCTCCTGATCTTCAAGTTCCCATTCCTTCATACGCTTATTCCTCCATTTCATATAGGCTGATGACAGTTTCAACTATCTTCTTCATAAACCTGCCGAGCCACTTCCAGGCAGTTTCGATTAAAGCTCATCGTCATCAGATGCTTTCCTTCATGTGTCCACTGGCGGAGAATACGCGGGGCTATATAGCATCGGAATGACTCGATATCCATATTTGCATCCGTCAGATCATACTCCACACCATTATCCCGGAGAACCAGCAAAACCTTCTTCGGCGACATGGTCATGGCACACTCTCCAAGGATTTTTTTCCCTTTATTCTTCTCGTAAACCAGCATAAGAACTTCCTCCAGCACCAGCATACACCGACGGATAACCGTCTCCTCTGCCTGATGTTCCCGGAGAAAACCCTCCACCGCATTCCGCGTCTCAACAACGGCCTCCGGCCGGATCGTCAGATCAAAGACGGCACTCTTCCATTCCTTTTCCCCATCAGCGATGAGCAGCGGCAGATTCTCCTTTTTATAGCGCAGAAGCACATATCCAAGTGAAAGGAAATGTGCTGCCAGTGCTCCGACAGCGATCCCCAGAAATACCCCATAGATTCCGAACAGCATTCCGAAGACAACGAGAAATCCCAACACACATACTGCATCTCTCAGAACTCCGATGGCGAGGGAAAGAAGGATCCTGTCCAGCAGACGGTAGTAAGAGGTAAGAAGGTAGAGCCAGGAGACGGAAATCATACCAAATGACATCAGAATAACCCCACGGGATGCGGTTTCCATCAGTGCAGGATCCGTGATTCCCAGAAGCCCCGGAAGCCAACCGCATAACGTGATCAGGAGGATCATCACGACTCCTCCCAGGGTAACGGCGGTCCGGGAAGCCAGACGCCACACCCTCCTTACGCCTGCATAGCACCTTTCCGAAAGGTACATAATGATGATCGGGGTAATGACCACTCCAATCCCGTCGAAGAAGAGCTGAAACTCCTGTACCATCAGGATCACCGCCGCCAGGATCAGCATATCCGGTCCGAAATACCAGATGATAAAAGCGTTTAATACATAACAGAATACAGTCAGCGACAGATAATTTCCGGCATCGATCACTGCCAGCCGAATGCTCTTTCGAAGGATGGAAAAGGAGAAATACAGGTTCAGTCGGATCGAGTTGTTCTTCTTCAGAAGGTGGGTCAGACTGACCAGAAGACGAAGTGTCACCGCAATGAAGGATGCCAGCGCAACCCCGGCGATCCCCATGGTTCGGCAAAGAAGGATGGAAAGAAGTATATTTGACCCGGTTTCCACTATGGAAACCTCCACGATACAGGCCTCGTCTCCGTCCGCGAAAACGGTTTCCACCACCACTTCGGCCACCGGCATCAGGAGAAGTTCGAAACGAACCCAGAAGAGATAATCCTTTGCCATTTGGGAAAGCTCTTCCGTTGGATGATACTGCGCGAGATATGCATCCTGAAAAAAGGTCACAACAATAAAGATCAGAAACCCACCGACAATCGCCGTAAAAAGACCGCAGCCGAATACCTGATCCGCTTCCTTCTTCCGGAAGCTGCCCATGGCTCTGGAATACAGGATCGGAATGCCAAGGGACAGTATCATGGCTATGAATATACTGAGATTATAGATCGGAGAGACAAGACTGATGGCAGATACCGCCCTGTCTCCCAACATCTGACCACAGATAATGGAATCCGTAATGAGCAGCAAGGCGTTGACAATGCTGGTGAAGGATGCGCCCGCCAACATGGAAAAGTATTTTTTTCGAATCACAGCGAACCTCCTCCTTTAGACTTCACCCGACTGAAAGCCTTCGGTTATGGAGCAGGGATAAACGCTGTTGGCGGTATTTTCTCTCGCCCATGAGCTGTATGCCTTATAATCGTTTTCATTTATCTTCTTCATTTTTCAATGCTCCCTGATTCGAATTTCTTTACAGCGCTCTTCAAAAATGCAGCACTGCAGACAGAATAAATGAGGTAGGTAAACAACGTTCCAAAGCATACATCCGTAAGGAAATGGTTCGTCATGTGAATCCGATTGTAACCATAAAGCAGAACAAATGCACATGCGATCACAAAGCAAATGATATTCTTCGTCATGTTTTTCTTTTTGCAGACATCTGCCAGCATGGGAAGCGAGAACATCATGGTCGCTATGGTCATATTTCCACTGGGCCAGCTTTTATAATTATCATCATTTCCCGCAAGATTCGGTACCATCTGCCACCAGTCACGATATTCCGATCTGGGATTCTCAAGCGTTATCAGATACTTGTATCGTGGTCTTGAAGCCACCTGCTTCAACCAGGCATTCACATTGTCCGCAACGATCCCGGCAATAAGGATCGCCGCTCCAACAGCGATAAGCTTGTCAGGATCAATGTCATCCAGAAGGAAATAACATACAATCGGAACCCACGCATACAGCACCGCCCAAAAGCCCCAGCATAATACTGAAAGCAATGCCGGTGATTCCCCTGCGGTATAGTTGAACAGTTCTCTGACACTCTTTCCGTTATAGCTGTTGCTGTAATATACCGCCAAAAAGAATCCAATACACAGGAGCACCCATGCCAGCATTTTAAAATGACGGCCCTTTTTTGATAAACCTTTAAACAGACACATGCCGGCAGCAGGATAGAGACAGTATGAGAAATACGAACCGTATGGTATGTGGCAAAGAATTTTCCGATATCTGTCTTGTTCGCCAGTGCCTCATTGATTTCATAATCACAGAATGACCCTATGATAATGCCAACCACGCAGATAGAAACCACTCCAAGAAAGCAGGAAAAAGGCACTGCCATCACTTGTTTTTTCTTAGTCATCTTACCAGACCTCCAACTTATCCCCCTAATATCGTAGGCGTATTATAGCACTGAACCGTTCTCTGTTCCACAGTTAGTTTTACTTTTCCTTAGAATAAACCATATGATAATCACTCATCGGAGGGATGAGGGGGGGCAGCTCATTTCACGCACAAAAGGGCGCCCCACCGCCGGTGATGGAACGCCCGTACTTCCCCGTCCTATATGAATTCATCATATCGGATCGGGGAGATGTAAGCATAATTCAGTTAACCAGCCGTCAAACGCCGATTTTGATATCCTACTGTCATCAATTTTATATCGCTCTCGTTCCGCGCTCGCCGGTACGGATTCGGATCACATCCTCCACCTTCTTGATGAAGATCTTTCCGTCTCCCACATGTCCGGACGCACATTTCTCCTGAATCTCAAGAACGATCCTGTCCACATCCTTATCATTCACAACCACCTCAACCTTGATCTTGGGAAGAAGATTGATATTGGTTTTTAATCCCTTGATCTCATTCACGCCGTCAGTTTCGATCTTACCCTTCTGGGTACCGCATCCCATAACGGTGCTGATGGTCATTCCTCCTGAAGAGACCTCCTCCAGCACGGACTTCAGGATCTCCAGCTTCTCCGGTCGAATGATCGTTACGATTTCTTTCATAGATGAATTCCTCCTTACGCGCAGCGTTCAAATATTCTGACGATATCCTCCTTCTCAAGAGGGAAATATGAACGGTCGGAAATACCGCTGGTCCTGACCGCCTCCGATGCCATCTCCTCAAATCTCTCCGGTCCGATCCCGACCTCGCTGAGTCTTCCGGGAAGTCCGAGCACCTTAAAGAAGTCCTCCGTTCTGTCTATCGCGGCATTTGCCGCATCATAGGGATTCGCAGTCTGTATCCGCCAGACATTTTCGGCATACATTGCGAAGCGTTTCACTGTCTTATCGCAAAGGACATACCGCATCCACGCCGGGGTCAGGATCGCCAGCCCCGCTCCGTGCGTCAGATCATAATACGCAGAAAGCTCATGTTCGATGGGATGAACGGACCAGGCCCCGCCCTTCCCCACGGTTAACAGATGATTCAGTCCGACGGTACTCGCCCACATCAGGTTGGATCGGGCTTCATAGTTATCCGGCTCGCTCATTGCGATGGGGCCGTATTTGAAGCAGGTCTTCAGCACCGCCTCACTCAGACGGTCTGTGATATACGCTCCGTCATTCGGCTGAAAGTACTGCTCAAACACATGGGAAATGATGTCCGCCGTCCCGGCAGCCGTCTGCGATTCCGGTAAGGTATACAGATACTGCGGATCACAGATGGATAACCTCGGATACAGGATCGGTCCGTTGATCTCCAGCTTTTCATTGGTTTCCTCATTTGTGATCACGGCACCGGAATTCATCTCGGAACCCGTGGCGCAGATGGTCAATACATCCACCACAGGAAGCGCCTGCGTCATCTTGCTTCTGTCCAGCATAAGGTCCCAGGGATCACCGTCATAATATGCCCCGCAGGAAATATGCTTCGCGGCATCGATACAGCTTCCGCCACCCACCGCCAGGATCACTTCGATCCCTTTCTCCTTACAGATCCGCACTCCCTCCCGAACGGAGGATAATTTCGGATTGGGTTCTATTCCGGGAAGCTCATACATCTCAAAATCCTGCAGAAGATCCATGACCGTACTGTAAAGCCCTGTTCTTTTTATACTTCCCCCGCCGTACACCAGCAGTATCTTTCTTCCAAGCTTCTCTAATTCTGAAGGCAGGACTTCCACCTGCCCCTTTCCGAAACGGATGTCCGTCGGAACGTGAAATGTAAAATTCTTCATCCCATCACCTCAACGCCGGTTCTTCCCAAAGAGTGAGCTTCGTTCCCAGGCCCATCAGCTTTGCCTTTTCATAACAGATCTTTCCCCATGCCACATCCTCAACGGGCATTCCGCCCACGGAGAATACAAATATCTGATCATCGGACACTCTTCCCGGTCTTTTCTTAAAGATGATATCGCCCAGATCATAGATGTCCTTTCTCTTGATGATCCCGTCATGAACCATATCCGTGAATTTCGATCCGATGATATTATTCGCACCGAAGGAAGGATAGGGAAATTCCTCTACCCACGCATCATACAGCTGCATATGGTCTACGACTAGCGTCGCCATTTCGGCCAGTTCCCTGCTGTCCATCTCAAAGCAGGAAAGACCGAGGATCAGTGCTCCCTTCTTTACCCATTCCTTCTTCACATAAGGATAGGTCCTGGGATCCGTATTTCCCGAATTTGCAAAAGAGATCACATCACTGTCCCTTACAAGTGCCTCGACGGAATCCACCGCATATACATTCTTCAGCCTGGGATATGTGGCTTTGACATACTCGACAAATGCGTTCAGGGAACCTCTTCCTCTTCCCTTTACCTTCACGGTATCGATATCCGGACAGGTACAGAGGATCGCCTCCAGACTGGTCTTTCCCATAATACCCGGGCCGCAGATCCCCACAACGCGGGCTCCTTTTCGTGCCAGATACCTGGCTCCCACTCCTGGGATCGCGCCTGTTCTGTATGCACTGAGAAGGTTCGCACTCATAAGAGCAAGGGGTGCCCCGGTGTCCTTATCATTCAACATCAGGGTCAGAATGGATCTCGGAAGTCCTTTCTCCTTATTCGCCGAATTCGAACCATACCATTTCATTCCCATCATATCGAAGGAACCGCCGATATAGGCAGGCATCGCCATAAACCTTCGATCATCTCCCCGATCCAGGGGCATGTTGGGAAATACGGATGTGACCGGAAATGATACCTGTGAGCCATGGGAGTTATGGTTTTCTCCTCCCATTACATAATCGCCCGCATTCAGACACCGGACCACTTCCTCCATGGCGTCGATACAACTGTCCATTTTCGTAACTCCGGCCCTGATCATATCCTTCTCATTCAAAAACAAAAACTCGATCCTCGGATAGCACATTCATATCACCTCTTGCTTCGAACTATTTCATGTATGGATCGTTCCATAACAGCAGCTCCGTTCCCACGCCCAGCTGGGTGGCCTTCTGATAGCAGTCATATCCCCAGGAGAGATCCTCCAGCGGCATTCCGCCGATGGAGCACATTACGATCTCTTCCTCCGAAGTCCGTCCTCCGGAGAGACCGTTTACCATGTCACAGATATTGAGCACCCGATCCCTCGGCACCTTTCCCGTATCTACCAGATGAACGAAATGGATTCCCATGATACACCATTCTCTTTTATTCCCCAGTTCATCCACCGGCCCTCTCGCCTTAAAATTCGACAGATACTTTTCATACATGCCGTAGTTATCAACCACCATGGTGGTATTCAGGAAATCATCATAGTCTCTGTACAGAAAGCTTCCCATGGAGAAAACCGTTGATCCCGGTTTAAACCACGATACATGAAACTCCTCCATATCCTGTTTGGTTACGGACATTGCTTCCGATACAACATCGGAATCCCTGCACGCCTCCTCCAGACTGTCACACAGGATGATCTCTTTGACCTTCGGGTACTTCTCTTCGATAAATTCCTTTAACGCCAGCGCGGTCCTTGAATTCTTCGAACTTCCCCGCAGCTTGATCACCTCAATGTCCGGAAGCACCTCCATATAACACATCAGAGCACATTTATTGATCACTCCCGGTCCGATGAGGGATAAGACCTTTGAATCCTTTCTGGCCAGATACTTCGCCGCCATGGCAGGCATGGCTCCGGTCCTCATAGCCGAGAGAAGATTGGCGCTCATGATCGCGACCGGTTCTCCCGTATCCACATCCGACAGCGTGACCATAAGGATCGACCTGGGAAGCCCCTTCGCACTGTTATGGGCGTTGGAACCATAGTACTTCTGTCCGGCGATATGAAATCTCCCTCCCAGATACGCCGGCATGGCCATGAATCTTCTGTCAGGTCCGTCATCCAAAGGGAAGTCCGGAATGTCCGACTTCTGAGGAAAGTTCACCTGCAGTCCGTGCTCGTCTCCCTTGGGACCTCCGAGCAGGAAGTCCTTCTTACCGAACAGAGACAAGGTCTCCTCCATGGTACCGATACACCTTCCGGCGTCCAGGACTCCTGCGCGGATCATATCCTCTTCATTTAGAAACAGAAATTTAGTACTCATTCTTTTGCCTCAGTTATTTCTTCAGCTTCGTCCACATTTCGTTATAGCGTTCCAGAGTTGCATTATCCAGATTCTGTACATACTCACCTGCTGCGATCACATCTGCCGGCGGATTCTTGGCCGGGTTATCCGAATATTCGCTTCCCATCATCTTGACCGCTTCCGTATTCGGGCAGAGGTACGGGAATTCCTCCGATACCATTACCGCGGTTTCCGGCTTCAGCATATAGTTCATAAATGTCATCGCATTATCCTTGTTCCTGCTGCCCTTCAGGATCGCCCAGTTATCCATAAAGACATACGGTCCTTCCTTCGGATATACCACCTGGATATCAGGGTTCTCTGCGTTGGAAAGGGCGATCTCAGCACTCCAGATCATTCCCACATTACAGTCACCGGAGATCATTACGCTCTTCGGAGAATCCGAATCATATACGGAAATGTTCTCCTTCAGGGACAGAAGTTTTGCCTCGATCTCATCCAGCTTTGCAGGATCCGTTTCATTCATCGAATAACCAAGGCTTCTGGCCGTGATACCGATCACTGCACGGTAATCATCCAAAACCACCAGCTGACCTGCAAGAGACGGATCAAAAAGATCTGCATAGCTTGTGATGGGCTTTGTGACCTTCTTCGTATTTACGGCGATTCCCGCAACACCGCCCTGATAGGGAACCGTGTACACATTTCCCGGATCATAGGAAGGATTCAGATACGCTTCTCCGATGTTGCTGAGATTTGTAAGCTTATCCTTGTCCAGGGGCTCCAGCATATCCTGTGCGATCATCAGCTGGATCATATAATCACTGGGCAGAACCATATCATAGGTTCCTTCCGATTCCGACTTTACCTTCGCCAGCATGTCCTCATTTGACGAGTACGTGGACACATTTACCTTGATCCCCGTTTCCTCTGTAAACTTCTCAAACACCGAATCCGGAACATACTCTGTCCAGACAAATACATTCAGTTCACCCGAGCCCTCCGGGCTGCTCTGCGTACTTCCGTTCGCAGGTTTCTCGTCCCCTGCCGGAGTTGTCTCTTCCGAACTGCTGCCACCGCAGCCCGCAAGGGATGCCACCAACATCAAACCTGATAATAGTACCGCTAATTTCTTTCTCATATCCTTGTCCTCCTTAATTCCAGACTTTGCACTCCGGGGTGCATATACCACACTTCACGCTTATGTGCTCCGCAGATATCATTGTTTACGTTTTGACAGGATACCGCTCTGGGGGATCACCGCCAGAAGGATCGTTCCTATCAGGATCAGCGCCGATAAGGCGTTTACATCCGGTGCCACACCGCTCTTGATACTCTCCATTACCCTCAGCGGATAGGTCTTTGTCTGTCCGTTTACAAAATAACTGATGATGACATCATCGATGGACAGTGTGAAGGATAACAGCGCCCCGCCTGTGATCCCGGGCCATAGTACAGGGAGCGTCACTTCAAAGAAGGTTCGGATCCGGTTTGCTCCCAGATCCATGCTGGCTTCTTCGATCGAGGAATCGTATCCCGAAAGTCTGGCCCTTACATTGAATACAACGAAGGGAACGCAGAAGCTTACATGTGCCAGGATCAGGGTAAGCATGCCCCTCGGTACATTGACCGCCGAGAAGATCGTCAGAAGAGAGATACCCAGTACGATCTCGGGGATGACTACCGGAATATACAGCAGACCGTCGATGATCCCTTTTCCCCTGAACTTATATCGGTACATTCCGACCGCCCCCAGAGTTCCGATGGCCGTCGCCAGAACCGTGCTGACGACTGCGATGATCAGCGTATTTCCAAAAGAGGTCAGCAGCGCGTTATTTTCAAAAAGCTTCACATACCAGTTAAATGTAAATCCCTTCCAGCTGAGATACGGTTTCGAGGTGGTGGCGTTAAATGAATTTACGATCACCACCGAAATCGGAAGGAAGAGAAACAGATATACAGCAAAGCAGAATATCCTGGAGAAAACGGCTTTCAGTTTTGTTTTGCTCTTTCTGTTCATAGGCTATACTCCCAATGAATCCATGTCCCCGCCCAGCTTCTGATAGCCCTTGACTAAAAGAAGCGTGATTATGATCAGGACGATGGACAGTGCAGCTCCCAGCGGCCAGTTATTTCCGCTCTTAAACTGTCGTTCGATCAGGTTACCGATCACGTCCGAATTGCCGCCGCCCAGAATGTTTGATACAAAGAAGTATCCAAGACACGGAATGAATACCATGATACATCCGGAGAAGATCCCGCTTGCCGTAAGCGGTAACACGACCTCCCAAAAGGTCCGAAACGGTTTTGCCCCCAGATCGGAGGATGCTTCAAGCAGTGAACCGTCCAGCTTTTCGATCGCCGTATAGAGCGGCAGGATCATAAACGGGATCAGACAGTAAACCATACCCAGGATGGTAGTTCCCGTATTGTACAGGAAGTCCGCCGGCTCCGAAATGATACCCAGTGAGATCAGCAGCTTATTCAGCCATCCGGAAGATCCCAGGAATGTTCTCCATCCATAGATCCTGATCAGTGAATTCGTCCAGAACGGAATGATGATCAGCATATAGAGGATCTTCTTTGTTCTTTTGCTTTTCGCTCTTGCAATGATGTAGGCGAAAGGATATCCGATCAGCAGCGAGAGCACCGTTGTGACAAATGCTATGAGCAGTGACTGTCCGTAGATCGTCAGATAGTCCGGGCTGAGCAGTTTGCTGTAATTATCCAGACTGAAGGAAAATTCGATATTGTAATACTGATCAGTCTTACAGAAGCTCATAACCGCTACGTAGATCAGCGGGATCGCAACCAGCAGGATCAGCATTGTTGCAACGGGTCCCACCGTCACCAGGGCAGGTATCGTATTCGATTTTAATCTGTGTTTACTCTTTGCCATAGAAACATTCCTCATGCTTATGCAAACTGAATACGATCAATTGACTGGAATACGGTATGATTCATACTGTGGATCAGAACCGCATCCTCTATATTCCAATAGGGATAGATCACCTCACCGATCACCGGAAGCTCCTCTCCTGAAAGTCTCTCCACCTTCAGTTCATTTCCGTTCGGAAGCTCTATGATGCACTTCAGAACAGAGCCCACATAGATGATCTCCTTCACTGTTGCGGAAATTCCGAACTCGGGGATCGGCGTCTTCGAAAACTTCATCTTCTCGGGTCTCACCGAAACTGTGATATACTCGCCCGGGGTAAAGCCCTTTCCCATTCCGGTGATATATCCGTTCTCAATAAAGGTTGTCACCACATCATTTTTAATACTGGATATGATCCCATCAAATGTATTCGTTTCTCCTATGAAGGTTGCAACAAATCTGGTCTTGGGAGTCTCGTAGATTTCCGTCGGCGTACCAAGCTGGTCCAGGATCCCGTCATGCATGATGGCGATCCGGTCACTCATGGTCAGTGCTTCCTCCTGATCATGTGTAACGTAGATAAATGTGATGTTCAGCTTACGCTGCAGCCGTTTCAGTTCCAGCTGCATCTGCTTTCTCAGCTTCAGATCCAGGGCTCCCAGGGGTTCATCCAGAAGAAGGACCTTCGGGCGGTTGATCAGGGCTCTGGCAATGGCTACCCTCTGCTTCTGTCCGCCTGACAGCTGACTGGGATATCTTTTCTCAAAGCCCTCCAGCTGTACCAGCTCCATCATCCTCGTCACCCGCTCCTTGATCTCGGCCTTCGGAACCTTCTTCATCCGTAAACCGTAAGCGATGTTGTTGTAGATCGTCATATGCGGAAATAACGCATAGCTCTGAAACACTGTATTTACATTTCTCTCGAAAGGCTCTTTATCCTCTATGGATTCTCCCTCCACCGTGATGCTGCCCGAGGTTGGCTCCTCAAAACCCGCGATCATTCGGAGCGTTGTGGTTTTCCCACATCCTGACGATCCGAGAAGCGTCAGGAACTCTCCTTCCCTTACCTCCAGGTCCAGATCCTTTACAACATGGTTCGTACCGTATATTTTGTTCACGCCTTTGATCTCAACTATATTTCCCATGCCGACGCCTCCGTTTACTGTTTATCTGAAATTGGAAAGGGGCTGTCTCAGATCTGAAACAGCCCCTTTGCCATATTACACTTATTGAATAAATAGAAAAGCGTCCGGTGATCTCTCACCAGACGCCCTTGCCTTTTCTAAAAACTGAACACAGATTACCACGTTATGAATAGAATCTATTGTAAAAATCGGAACTGTTTATCCGACTTCTGTAGTTCCCGTCACTCACCATGTCCAGGTACTTCTTCGGTGTGATTCCCGCATACTTCTTGAAATCCCTGATAAACTGCGGCTGATCGTAGTATCCTAAAAAGGTTGCGATATCCGCCATCTTCGTTGGCAGATTGTCATCCATTTTTCCATAGGACCAGGCGAGGGATCCATAGTTCAGGAACTCGACTGCATGCTGAAACTGAAGGATCTTGCAGAAGACCTTCGGCGAAAAACCCATTTCCGCCATGAAGACCCTGTTGATATAGCGCGTCGAATAGCCGGTAATCTCTTCGAGGGATGCGATCTCGATCAGACCGTTTCTTCTGTATATGGTTTCCTTCACGACCTCCAGCAGTTCTCTCTTCCCAAAGGGCTCTTCCTTCTCATCCTCGAGCGCGGTAAATTCCTTCAAGAATACGCCTACTCTCTCATAGAATGACTTTGTTTCCTGCATCCTTCGTATCATTCTTTCGGAAAAGGTTTCCGAGTCAAGCACCCTGATCCTGTCAACCAGTTCAACCATGGAATACTTCAGAAACGACGGATGAAATCCGGGGAACAGTCTTACCCCGAACATCTCCAGATCTTCCGTTTCCGTTTTTTCGGTATACTGCAGAAATGTACCGACGGCAACCGCACGCATGTATCCATCGCTTTTTGAATAAAGAAATGTAATATCTATGCAGCCTGTCGGAACGATCCGCACGGTGGTTCCCCCGCGGATACTGCACTGAAAGAAATGGGAGATCCCCTGCTTCAGGTACACCTCCTGCATGAAGTTCTCACCATCCAGGACCATATATGGTTGTGTGGGTCTGATTCTTTCATCTCTCATTAGATCTTCGCCTTAAATCTGTTATAGTGCAGAGCAGACAGATCGATATCCGTCTTCCCCGTAACGATCAGTTTCGCGATCTGCTCCGTACAGCCCGGAGCGATACCAAAGCCATGGCCTGTAAATCCGCACTCCAGGATGAGACCCGGGGCCTCCTCAACCGTTCCGAGAACCGGAACCCCGTCATAGCATGCATCCATCCATCCTGCCCATGTCCGCACGATCTTGGCATCCGCCAGCGACGGAAAGTATTTCATGATACCCCTGCAGATACAGGGTGCGGTCTTTGCATTGTTCACCGGCGTACCGTTATCCTTGTTATAGCGTTCCATGCCGGAGGAACCGCCGAATACAAAGGAACCGTGTTTCGTCTGATGACCGTAGAAGTCCGCCTCCGCGGTTCCCAGCATCTGATCAAACATGCGGGGCTGTGCTTCCGTGACCAGGCATTCCAGAAGACTCTTCTGCAGCGGCACATCAACGCCTATGGTTCCCAGGATCTCTCTTGATTCCAGTCCGGCTGCGATGACTACCGTCTCGCCTTCATACTCATCTCCCGCCGCCGTGATCACCTTGCGTACTTTTCCTTTTACCGTCATAAGCTTTACTACCTTTTCACCGGTAATAAACCTTACCCCGAGCCTTCTTGCCATTTTGTAATATCCGAGTGTTGTTGTCAGGGGATTGGCATGTCCGTCTGTCGGACACCAACTGGCACAGATCACCTCTTCCGAAAGATACGGATTGATCTCTCTTACCTCTTCCCCGTCGATCACCTTCACATCAAGACCGCAGGCCACCGCTCTGTCTGTAAGGCCCTGCAGTATCTCTCTGTGCTTCTCCGTTTTCCCGAGTCTCAGATTTCCGTCCTGATGATATTCGCAGTCTACCTCCAGTTCTTCGGACAATGTGGGCCAGAGCTTCTGAATCCCGTACATCACCAGCGGAAGCTCCCGCGGATCCCGTCCCGACTGTCTGACACCGCCTCCGTTTCTTGAGGAGCCTCCGTTTCCGATATGGTCGGAGCCTTCCAGAACTATGACCGAGCTCCCCAGCTTCCTCAGATAATATGCCGTGGCACATCCGATGATCCCGCCACCGATGATTACTACGTCTGCTGTATTACTCATCCGGATCCACCTCCTCATTTGCAAATATCCGCATCTCGACAGGTCTCATGGGCGCCCTGGAGGTCGCCGGCTCCAATTCGGCCGGAGATACTCCCAGTTCTCTTGCCACGATTCCCTTTACCAGTCTGGAACAGGTCTGTCCCTGGCAGAGTCCCATACCTGTACGAAGGTATCTTCGAATCTCCGTAAGCGTCCACATTCCGTCATGCACAGCCTTCCTGATCTCCCCCTTGGTAATCTCCTCACATCTGCACACGAGCATGTCATCATCCGGAGCAGGGATGAAATCACCGATATCTCTGTTTCTGTCATTCACTGAATTCATACTGCACCTCCGATTTACGTCTCACTCGCCTTAAAGAAGCGGGCCCGCATCACATATTCCGCCGGAACCTTCATGGTAAGAAGGTGTGTCCTGTCGAAAGCCTTCGCACTCTTCACATCGATGACCTCCGCCTCGCAAACCTTCTTCCCGTCTCTTCCCAGGGCGATCCCTGCAGTCCCGGGAGCCGGCAGAGGAAGAAATTCATAGGGGAGCGTGATGGACGCAAATCCCGGTTCATACTCCTCGTTTACGAGGAAGATCGCCTGACCGGAGCAGCTTGCCACGCACATTCCGCATCCGATACACTCCGCATCTTCGTTCAGTCTCGGAAGGGCCGTGATCTTATCTCCGATCGTGATACACTTCTTCGGACAGGAATCCTGACATGGATTACAGGGTATATTCTGCGTACATTCAATCACCGGATGAATTCCCTTTCTTCTGGTCACTCCCGGGAATCTTTCAATCTCATCATCCGACACAAATCCGTATTTCAGAAGATTTTCCGAGATCTCAATTCCCTCATCCGTCTTTTCGATCTTCTTGCCTCGATTTCCCGGAGCAAACATTCCCTGCCTGAGTCCGTCCAGAGCCTCATCCTGCTTCGTAAGCTCCTCATTCATTTCAGCTTCGTCGATATAGCCCAAAAATGCAGCTGCTGCAATTCCGGCCTTTCGTCCTTCGATCATGGCCGAGGAAGCCTCCTCGATACCGGACACATCCCCTGCCACGAAAATGCCCGGCAGCGACGTTCTCCCATCCTTATCACAGACCGGTACCTGTCCTCCGCGTTTGGGATTATCCTCCATAACCGCACCGGCCATCTTGAGCAGCTGGGACATCGGGGAAAGACCGACCGCAAGACAGATCGTATCCACATCAAAGTGCTTCTCCGTTCCTTCGATAAACCGGAAATGATCATCCACCTCCGCAATGGTCACGCCCTCGACCTTCTCTTCTCCCTCCGCTTTCACAATGGTATGGGACAGATAGAACGGTACGCCCGTCCTGGCGACCTTCGCTGCGTGGACACCGTAGCCTCCTACCTTGGGAGCCGCATCAACGATCGCAGCAACTTCACAGCCGCACTGCATCAGCTGGAAGGAAACAACCAGCCCCACATTTCCGGAACCAAGCATCAGGATCCTGCTTCCGGGCTTTACTCCGTGCAGGTTCATCATGGTCTGGGCCGCTCCCGCACCGATCACTCCGGGAAGGGTCCATCCGGGGAAAGTAACCATATTCTCGGCCGCACCGGTTGCTATGATCACCGCATCTCCTTTTACGTGGGCTATGGCATCACCGGTCTTTATCACTACCTCCTTGTCCTGATAAAGTCCCATGACCGTGGAATTCAGAGCAACCACCACTCCACAGGCACCCGCTTCCTCCAGCAGCTGCGTCCCGATATTAAATCCGCGGATCTTCGCCTTATGCTCTCTGGATCCGAAGAATTTATGAATCTGCTTGAACAGCTGCCCTCCCGGCTTCTCATTTTCATCGAACACGATCACATGCAGACCGCGTTTTGCCGCCTCGATCGCTGCGGAAAGACCCGCGGGACCCGCGCCGACTACTATAAGATCATATTTCTTCATGTCAACACTCCTCCCTACTGCTCATCAAACGGCTGATCGGATACACCATATTGCGTCTTAACTACCATCCCCTCCTTCAAGGGTGTGATGCAGGTTCTGACATTCGGTTTTCCGTCTACGATCATTACACAGTCCGTGCATCTTCCTATCGCACAGAAGATGCCGCGCGGCCTATGCTCCTTTTTTGTATACCGGTGGATCATCACTCCCGCCGCCTTCAGAGCAGCCGCGATCGGTTCTCCCTCGTAACCCCTGCAGCATTTTCCATTGTAATAAAAGGAAACCTCTTTTCCCTTCTCGACAGCCCCCAAGATTGGATGTTCTGTTATTCTGCTATTCATACGGACACCTCCCGGCCACGATACGCCTATAAAAAAATGGCGTTTTCACCGGTGGATGAAAACGCCATTGCTATCATATACACGCATGATTGTATGCTATTTCAGTTTGTTTGAATTGTATTTTTCGGAACCTCCCATGGTCCGCATCGTTGAGAGGCGTGTTGGGTTCGGTTGCGACTATTATAAACCATTATTTACGTACAAACCGGAAAACATTTCCTGTTTCATCTTCCGGAAGCTGTCCGATATATGCCAGATACATGTCTGAAATACTGTCATTTCTTCCGTCCTTCGAAAGGTCGGACAGGATTCTTATCGCTTCCTCTCTGCGGCTCAGATGGAATAAACGCACAGCCTCACGTAATTCTGCGGCATTCCTGTATCGCTTTTCTCCCTCTTCCTCAGGCAGACAGTCCAAAACCTCATAAACAGCCTTCACTTCATTTACGCCTGCCACCTGCAATTCTCCGAGATATCTCATTTTAAGAGCATCCGGATCTGTCATGCGGTCCACCGTATCCTTCGTGATCAGCATGGCCGTGTGATACTGTTTTGTAAGGGATTCCAGGCGGGAGCTTAAGTTCACCGTATCGGAAATGACGGTTCCGGAAAGTCGCTCGCTCTCTCCCACAATCCCGATCCGTGTCATACCCGAATGAACACCGATACCGATACTCACATCTCCGATCCCGATCTCCTCCGCCGTGCTTTTATCCAGTACAATTTTCCTGTACAGCTCTATCCCGCATAATACGGCGTCATCCGCATTTTCGAAAAGTGCCATGACCGCATCGCCGATGTATTTATCCACAAACCCGTTATGCTCCCGGATGACAGGTCCGGCCTTGCCGTAGATCGTGTTAACGAACTCAAAGTTTTCCTTCGCAGTCATGGTCTCCGAATTGATCGAGAAAGCGCGGATGTCAAAGAACAGTACGGTAAGATCTCGGCTCCGGGCATCCCCCAGTGCCAGATCCGTAAACTTCTCCTTCCCGAGCAGTTCCCTGAATTTCTCTGGGACAAATTTATAATAGAACTTTTCGGTCCTGTCTTTTTCATTGAACATCTCCTCAAGGCTTTCCGTCATGGTATTTACCTCTGCGCAGATCTCCCCGAGCTCGTCCTTTGACCGGTAATCAACCCTTGCAGAGAAATCACCTCCGGCGATCTTATGTACGGTTCCCTTTGCCTTCTTAATGGTTCTTGTGATGTACCAGGAAGTGAACACCGTCATGACGATCAATGCCAGTACGATTAAGAAAATATAACCCGAAACCTTGATAAAAAGATCTCTTCTTGTGGTCCAAAGGTTCCATTTGTCCGACGACACACGAAGGATATACGCAGGACAGCTTCCTTTTGGATTCGCGAGCTGTCTGTATGAGACCATCTTACTGTTTCGGACATTTTTCGAAAAAAGCCCTGTGATCTCCTGATAGAAGGAATGACCGCTGTTCATTAATTCCTCGTGTATCTGCTCCTGCCCGGAAGCAGTAAGGACATTATCCTTGAAGAAACCGGGGGCGGACACAGTGTCCGATCTGGCAAGGATGGAATTCTTACCGCTTTCCGAGAGGGAAACAACCCAGAACACATACTTTCCGCCGTCAAAGGCCTGAAGCTTTTTCGACAGCTCCAGAGCCGCTGTTCCCGTATGATCGTTCATTTGATCAAAACCACTGAAATCATAACCTTCCAGTACTTCGGCTGCCAGACTGCTTGCCATAGTGATCTCCTGCTCGGTCTTTGCGGTGGTATCCTCCTCCATGTCAGCATAAAACATCCGGATGACGAAGCCGGCAGGGATCAGAAGTATCGGGATCGTGAACACAAGCTGTTTATACAGCAGAGTCTTCCTCCGGATAATAATATTGATCAAAAGTCCTATGGCACAAAGGATCAGAAGAATGGAGCAGAGATAGGAAACCCACCAAAGCCATCCATTTCGGACATGGTACGTAAGATACTTTTCCGAAACCTTATCTCCGTCATAGGTAACGAACCTGTCCAGTAACGTGATCGCCAACTCTTCCCTTCCTGTAGTTTGGGAGACAAAGGCTTCCAGAGAGAGAACAGGGACTACTTTGCCATATTGACTGAGATGATCATGCAGATCAAGAACCTCCTTTATTTCCTGATCTTCCATGACAAATATCTTACCATCATTCGCATTTTTTGTTACATACAGCCTGTCACCGACCATGGCCGCCAGGTTCACGAAAGAAGCCGCATCCCGCTTCGAAGGATTGGTTTTTACCTCATATATACACTCCGTTAACGGCTCATTAAAGCCCGTCAGATAGTATTTCCCGTTGCTCTGCAGGAATAAGTACTTCTTCCCCAGGGGAATCACCTTTTGCGTAAATGTCCCGTCCTCTGCGATGGCATACGGATCACTGATCCTTACATTTTTGGTCCGGGTTTCAATCTCGTATAATCTTGTTTCACCCAGTCCGACTACGGAAAATGCTGATGATGGAATCCCGGTAATACGTACCCTTCGGATATTCCACATAACAGATATCTCCTATGTAATCTCCCGTCTCAGAGATTTCGACAAGTCTCTCTCCGACGATATATAAATCGGTTTCCTTGTCATACTCATAGATAAATCCGTAGGAATGATGGTTCTCGCCCAGAACATACTTGTCCGGAGCTGCATATTGACCCTCTCTTTTAATCTCTGAAAGAGTGGCATAGATCTGCTCATTGGTGTCCATATGGATGAGCGCAGATATGTCGACCCCGCTTTTGGTCATCAGAACCAGGATATCACCATCCCGGTCGACTGATGATCCGATGATATCGGAGATCTGACGCTCCTCTCCGAACAGTTTGTCCGACAGCGCTTCCGATGATTTTCTGTCCGG
>CADAXW010000039.1 GCA_902792005.1 uncultured Lachnospiraceae bacterium | reverse complement strand
TCCATCCTGCCGGAGCAGAGATGTCTCAACTGATGTAGTTCCAAGGTCAACTGCCGCAAAGAACTCTTCCATAATCTCTTACAGTGCCGCCTTCGGACTCTTGTCCAGCGGGCGATACCCCTTCTCCTTCAGAACCTCAAAGATCTTTTCCTTATGCTCGGGACCAAAGGCCTCAATGGTGATCACCAGCTCCACCGCCGCATTTCGGTTCAGGGATACAAACTGGTTATGCTCCAGTTTGATGATATTGCCCTGAAGCTGGGCGATGATCTGTGACACTGCCATCAGCTCACCCGGTTTATCCGGAAGCAGCACCGATACCGTAAAAATACGGCTCCGTGCGATAAGGCCATGCTGTACCACGGAGGACAGAGTGATCACGTCCATATTTCCGCCGGACAGGATGCTGACTACCTTCTTTCCTTCTGCGGGAAGGTGCTTTAATGCAGCCACGGTAAGGAGGCCGCTGTTCTCAACGATCATCTTATGATTTTCGATCATATCCAGGAAGCTGACGATCAGCTCGCTGTCCTCAACCGTAATGATCCCGTCCAGATTCTTCTTGATATAGGGGAATATCTTCTCTCCGGGGGTACGCACTGCAGTACCGTCTGCAATGGTATTCACGCCGGGAAGTGTGGTCACAGCTCCAAGCTTCAGAGACTCCTGCATGCAGTTTGCCCCTGCCGGCTCTACACCGATAACCTTGATATTCTTATTCAGCATTTTTGCAAGGGTGGAAACACCGGTTGCAAGTCCGCCGCCTCCGATGGGAACCAGAATGATATCCACAAAGGGAAGCTCCTTCAGGATCTCCATAGCCACGGTACTCTGTCCGGTGGCTACCTCCAGATCATCAAAGGGATGAATGAAGGTATACCCCTTTTCCTCTGCCAGCTCCAGTGCATACGCGCAGGAATCATCATAGACATCTCCGTACAGGATCACCTCTGCTCCGTAGCTCTTGGTGCGGTTCACCTTGATCAGGGGTGTGGATGTGGGCATCACGATGGTAGCCTTCACGCCGTAAGCCTGAGCCGCATAGGCAACACCCTGGGCATGATTTCCCGCAGATGCGGTGATCAGTCCCTTGGCACGCTCCTCGTCGGAAAGCTGGCTGATCTTATAGTAGGCACCCCGGATCTTATAAGCTCCGGTCACCTGCATATTTTCAGGCTTCAGATATACTTTATTCCCTGTGGTCTTACTTAAAAACTCACTTTCGATGAGATTTGTGGGTCGTACCACCTTGGACACGATTTCGTAAGCCTGTTCACATTTCTCTCTTGTGATCTTATCCATTCCTAATTATCTCCCTTCATGCCGTCCACATCAAAGAGGTTGTCGTCCGGCTTTGCCGCCTCGATATCACTATCGACGATCCGTTCCACATCCGAGGGAATACTGAAGCCCTCAAACAATGCGGAAATGTACTGATCCGGATCGAAGCGCTCCATATCCTCCACCTTCTCGCCTACGCCGATATATTTCACGGGAACACTCAGCTCCGCTTCAATGGCAACAGCGATACCGCCCTTGGCAGTTCCGTCCAGCTTGGTAAGGATGATACCGTTGATCTCGGTTACGTTGGAGAACTGGCGGGCCTGTTCCAGCGCATTCTGGCCTGTGGAACCGTCCAGTACGATCAGGGACTCCACATAGGCTTCCGGATATTCTCTGGAAATGATGCGGCGCATTTTCGCCAGCTCATCCATCAGGTTCTTCTTATTGTGAAGACGTCCTGCCGTATCGATCAGCAGGATATCGGTATTGCGGGCCTTGGCAGCGGAAACTGCATCAAAGACAACTGCGGAGGGATCTCCACCTTCGCCCTGGGCAATTAAGTCCACACCTGCACGATTGGCCCAGGTCCGGATCTGCTCCACCGCACCGGCACGGAAGGTATCCGCAGCGGCGATAAGCACCTTCTTGCCTCTGGCGTGATACTTGGCAGCCAGTTTGCCGATGGATGTGGTCTTGCCGACGCCGTTGACGCCTATCACGAAGACAACTGATTTCTTATCCTCGAAATCATAGGCATTCTCATCCACGGACATCTGGTCCCGGAGATTATTGATGACCAGGTCCTTGGTCATCTCAGCGCTCTTCAGCTTCTTCTCCTTCACCTGCTTCTTCAGGTCTTCTATGACACGCTCCGTGGTCTCATATCCCATATCCGCCTCGATCAGCGTCTCCTCCAGCTCGTCATAGAACTCATCCGTGATCTCGGTGGCCTTGAATACATTTGCAATGCTTGCACTGGTCTTCTTCAGACCTTCCTTTAATCGCTGAAAAAATCCCATACCGGTTATTCCTTTCTTTTTTATCAATCATCCAGCTTGTCTTCGATCAGATTTACGGATACCAGCGTGGATACTCCCTTTTCCTGCATGGTGATTCCGTATAAAATGTCGGCGCACTCCATGGTTCCTTTTCTATGTGTGATGACAATGAACTGTGTATCCTTGGTCAGCTTCTTCAGGTACTTAGCGAACCTCGTTACATTTGAATCATCCAGCGCGGCCTCGATCTCGTCCAGGAGACAGAACGGGGACGGCTTCAGGCTCTGGATCGCAAAGAGAAGCGCGATGGCCGTAAGACTCTTCTCACCACCGGAGAGCTGCATCATGTTCTGAAGCTTCTTTCCCGGCGGCTGCGCATTGATCACGATACCGGTCTCCAGAAGATCCTCTTCATCCACCAGCTCCAGATCTGCCTTTCCGCCTCCGAACAGCTCCTTAAATACCTTGCTGAACATGGCGCGGATCTCACCGAACTTCTTGGAGAAGGTCTCCTTCATGGCCTGATCCAGATCAGCGATCACGCCCCGGAGGTTCTCCTCCGCCTTAATGATGTCATCATGCTGGGACTTCAGGAAGGTATAACGTTCGAATACCTCCTTATACTCCTCGATGGCGCTTACATTTACCTCGCCCAGGGCCTTGATCTTCTGCTTTACGGCAGCGATCTCCTTCTTCATCTCGGCAGGACTCTGCTCCACATCCTCGCGGATCTTCTCGGTCTCGCTGTAGGTCAGCTCATACTCCTCCCACATGTAGGCCGACAGAGATTCCTTGCTTTCCTCCAGCTTCTCCAGGATGGAACGAAGCTTGAAGGCTTCCTTATCCAGACCTGCGATATCATCCGACAGCTGCTCACGCTTGGCGAAGAAGGACTTGTGGGTCTGATTGATCTTTTCCTTCTGCTTCTGGTACTCCTTCTGCTTCTCTGCGATCTCCTTCAGGCTGTTCTGATTCTTCTCGATCCGGTCCTTGGTATCATTTATGGTCTTTGCGAGTTCCTCGGCTTCCTTTACCCGTTCTCCGGAACGGCTCAGGATCAGCGCCTTCTCATCCTCCTGCCGCTGGATATCCGCCTGCAGTCTCCGGATGTCGTTCTGATAAAACTCATCTCTCTGGGTTACGGTTCCCAGGGACAGCTGTGCCTCTGCCAGCTGCTCCTCAAACCGACGATGCTCTGTATCTGCAGCCTCGCCCTCCTTCTCCAGGCGGGCAATGGCCTCTTCATGCTGCTGAATGGCTTCCTTCTGCTGCTTCTCCGTATCAAACAGCTCGGCCTTGTTGGTATCGATGCGCTCCACCTGGGTATCCAGCTCATCATTTTCCTTTTTGATGGACGTAAATGAGCCCTCCAGTGCGGACAGCTTCGTCTCCGTCTGCTTCAGGTTGATGGATACGGAGTTCTTCTCGATGGTCAGCTTCTGGATCACGGCCTGATACTGATTCCTCTGTTCCTTCAGCGATTCGCGCTGCATGGACAGCTCAGCATCCTCCTTCTTCAGCTCGGAATACTTCTTCGTGGTCTCCGCGATCTGCTCCGACAGCTCATCCAGCTCACGCTTCCGGCCCAGCAGATTGCTGTTGTTCCGGAATGCACCACCGGTCATGGCTCCGCCGGGGTTGATCAGTTCTCCCTGCGGCGTCACAAGACGCAGGGACTGCTTATATTTCCGGGCGATGGCGATGGCCGCGTCGATATTCTCCGCAACAATGGTCCGGCCCAGAAGGCTGTCAATGACTCCCTTATACTTCGGATCCGTCTTCACCAGCTCGGAAGCGATGCCGATGACACCCTTCTCACGAAGCGCATCCGGGTTTACAGAGCCTCTTCCCGTCACGGAAGAAATGGGGAGAAATGTAGCCCTTCCCAGCTTTCCTTCCCGCAGGAATGCGATCATCCGCTTTGCTGTCTCTTCATCCTCGGTTACGATATTCTGGATGGAACCGCCCAGAGCGGTCTCAATGGCTGTTTCATAGGAGGACTCCACCTCGATGATGTCGGCTACAACGCCGATGATCTTCGGGTTCTTCTCCTTCTGCTCCATAACCTTTTTGATGCTGACGCCATAGCCCTCATAGCGTTCCGTCAGGTTACGGAGACTTTCATGTCTGGACTTCAGACGAATGATGTCCTGGCTGTAGCGATTCATCTCACTGCGGACCGTACCGCTGCGGTCGGTCTTGGCACGAAGATCTGCCTCCAGACGATCCAGCTTCTTCTGGTTATCGGACAGGTTATCCGATACCGTCTTTTCCTGCTCGGAAAGCACCTTCTGCTCCTCCAGAGCCTTCTGTTCTTCACTCTTCTCAGAGAGGTACTTCTGACGCAGCTCTGTACGGCGGAGATTGATGTTCTCCAGCATGGTATCGTATCTGGCTACCTTCTCCTTTACGGTACCACCCAGGTTCATATAATCAATGATGGCACCCTTGGCCTCATTGATCCTGGCAGTGATGTCCTGCCGCTTATCCTCACTTTCCTGCAGCTCCTTTTCCAGAGCGCAGACCGTTTCCTTCTTTTCCTTCAGTTCACCGGAAAGACTGTTCCGGTTCGCGTCGGTCTTTGCCTTTTCTTCCTCCAGACGGCGGATCTCGGTATCCAGACGCTCCAGCTGGAGCAGCAGCTCCTGCTCGGAGTTCTTTGCTGCGGTGATCTTCTCCTGCAGAACACGGATCTCACCCTCGGCATGCTCATTTTCCAGAGAGATCCGGTGAGAATCATCCGTCAGAGCCTGCATCTTTTCGCTCAGCTCCTCCAGCTCCGTTTCCAGCCGCTCATACTCTTCCTTGGTATGATCGAACTCCTCCTGCAGCCGCTTCTGGTCTGCCTCGGTCACATCCAGCTTTTCCTGATTCTGCTCGATCTTCTCTTCAATGGTATCAACCTCCACATTGAAGAGGTTGATATCCAGGCGCTTCTGCTCATCCTTCAGCTTCAGATACTGCTTTGCCTTTTCGGACTGCTTCTCCAGAGGGCCCACACGCTCCTCCAGGCCTCCCAGGATATCATTTACACGGTTCAGGTTATTATGCTCCTGCTCCAGAGCCTTTTCCGTTGCCATTTTATTCTTTTTATACTTAACGATACCTGCCGCCTCATCAAACAGGTCACGGCGGTCATCCGGCTTTCCGGAAAGGATCTTCTCGATCTGACCCTGACCGATGATGGAGTAGCCCTCCTTACCGATACCGGTATCAAAGAACAGTCTCGCCACATCCTTCAGACGGGTCACGGTTCCGTTGATCAGATATTCACTTTCGCCGGAACGATAGACACGACGTGCCACGGTAACCTCGGTGAAGTCCACCGGAAGGCTGTGGTCGGAATTGTCCAGGGTGATGGCCACATAGGCAAAGCTCTGAGGCTTACGCAGCTCCGTTCCTGCAAAGATGACATCCTCCATCTTGGAACCACGCAGCTTCTGTGCGCTCTGCTCACCCAGTACCCAGCGTACCGCATCGCCGATATTGCTTTTTCCGGATCCGTTAGGTCCTACGATGGCCGTAATGCCTTCATTGAACTTAAATGTCATCCTGTTGGCAAAGGACTTGAATCCGTTTACTTCTATACTTTTCAGATACATAATCAGTTACACCGTTTTCTATAGTTTTCTTTCGCGCTTATCCTGCACATTTCCCAGCGCATTTCCCGCGCAATTCATTTCACAAGCCCCAGGTCCCGGATGGCGATGTGTGCCGCCTCCATCTGGGCACCCTTGATGGAATTGCCGGTTCCCTTCGCTACGACTGTATCTCCCAGACGTACCTGAGCATTATACACCCGCTGATGATCCGGTCCGCTCTGTCCCAGCAGATCGTAGCTCACCGTAAGCCCTTTTGCCTGTGCATATTCCTGCAGGATGGTCTTGGAGTCCGTAAACAGCGTCTTATGCTCCAGATCCGTCAGCAGATGCTGATTCACATACTCTCTGGCCGGCTCCATGCCGCCATCCAGATAGATGGCTCCAAGCACGCTCTCAAACAGATCACAGAGGATGGACTTCCGTTCTCTTCCTCCGGTCAGCTGTTCTCCCTTGCTGAGGAACACATAATCTCCGTATCCAAGCTCCTTCGTGATCTTGGACAGGGTATATTCACAGACCAGACTGGCTCTCCGTTTGGTCAGCTCTCCCTCCGAAAGCTCCGGGTACTTTTCATACAGCACCTCACTGGAGATATACTCCAGGATCGCATCTCCCAGGAACTCCAGCCGCTCATAATGGGTCACCTTCCGGAGATGATACTCATTTGCAAAGGAGGAGTGCGTCATTGCCGTCCTGAGAAGGGAGACATCCTTGAAATGATATCCGATACGGTCCTCCAAAGGAGTAAAATCTGCTGAATCGTAATTCATATTACTTTCGTAATTCATATCACTGTTCTCCGTCCTGTGCAGCCAGACCTTCAATGATCTTTCCGCTGACATTGTTTTCCACAAAGGTTTTGCACTGCAGGATGGCGGAAATGATCTCTTCCTTCTTGGCATTTCCGTGCACCTTCACCACCAGACCCTTCAGGCCCAGCAGCGGCGCGCCGCCCTTATTGTTTGCACTGAATCGGTTCAGGGTTTTCTTCAGAGACTTCTTGATCAGAAGCGCTCCCACCTTGCTCTTTTTCGTAGAGGTAATGGCACCCTTGATCTCCTTCAGGATCATCTTCGAAAGACCCTCGTAAAGCTTCAGGATCACATTTCCGACGAAGGCCTCCGTCAGAACCACATCTGCCTTTCCGAAGGGGATCTCACGGGACTCGATACTGCCAATGAAATTGATGTCCTTACATTCTTTTAACAGCGGAAATGTAGCCTTAACCAGCGCATTTCCTTTTTCTTCTTCTGCACCGATGTTCACGATGGCTACACGGGGCTTCTTTACGCCCATGATATTCTGCATATAGATGGATCCCATGCGGGCAAACTGAACCAGCACCTCAGGCTTGGCGTCTACATTTGCACCGCAGTCGATGAGAAGGGAATTACCCTCTGTGGTGGGAAGCAGAGGTGCCAGGGGTGTCCGTTTTACACCCTTTGCACGGCCTACGATAAACTGAGCTCCGGCCAGTACGGCCCCGGAGCTGCCGGCAGAGATAAATGCGTCTGCCTTGCCTTCCTTAATCTGCTGCAGACCAACCACCAGGGAGGAATCCTTCTTGGTCCGTACCGCCTCCACCGGTGCATCATGACAGGTGATCTCCTCCGAGCAGTCGATAACGGTCAGGCGATTCTTGTCATACGTATATTCCTGAAGCATCCGATCCAGCTCCTTCTTTTTTCCTGTCAGGATCAGACTGACATCCGGATTCTCCTTTAACCCGATGACAGCACCCTCTACACAGACTGCGGCTCCGTTGTCGCCGCCGATGGTATCGATCACGATTCTTGCACCCATGAAATTTATCCTCCGATTTTAATGGTCAAACTGATGTCATTAACTAAAATATTTTATCTTAAACCCGTATAGATTGCAAGCAAAAGAAAAGTATCCGCCGAACCCGGCGGATACTCCTCGATAGAATAATTATTTCTAATTATTGTTTAGTTGAAGTAGTAAACCTTACCCTTGATCTTCCAGATACCGTTATAAACGAATCCATCAGCACCAAAGTATCTCTTTTCTCCATCAACTACCTTGAATACGTTGCGAAGGATCACACCACTCTTGTTAGTGTAGTATCCGTCATAGTAGCCGTTAATTACCAGAGTACCATCATAATCGAACATATAGGTCTTACCCTTGATGGTGAAAAGCCCTGTTACGAATCTGCCCTGAGAATAGTAATAGTACTTTCCTCCGGCCTTAAACCATCCGTCTGCCTTCTTAGTGATGGTCTTTACAAGCTTGCCCTTCTTGTTGAACTGATAGAGAACACCATCGATCAGCTTATATCCGGTAACCATACCTGCATAGCTGTCGATATAATATCTTGCGCCCTTTACAGTGATCCATCCGAACGGAGCCTTTCCATCCTTCAGGAAGTAGAACCATACGCCGTTTACCTTCTTCCAGCCTGCAAACTTTGTTGCAGCTGCGCCTGCCTTGTTATAAGCAAAGGAGGAGGAGCCATACCAGCCACCTGCCATCTCATTCTTTGCCATCCGTCCATAGTAGAAGTAGTAGGTCTTTGTTCCGATGTTCTCATTTCCGTCTGCCGGTGTACCGTTCTTGATAAAATAGGTATTTCCCTTTGCCTTGAAGGAGCCTTCCTTCGGGTTCTTACCCAGCTTCTTAAGGAGAGCGCCATCAGTATCAAACAGGTACCAGGAACCGTCAACTTGTGCAAGACCTGTGGTGCTGTATCCTTCAGATGAGAAGTGATACTTCTTCTTGTTAATGGTCAGCCATTCATCCTTAGCAACCTTGCCGCCCTTCTTGATGTATCTTCCGGAGCTGATGGTGGTGCCTGTAAGTGTATCAATGGTCATGATCCATCCGGTCTTCTTAACGATCTTTCCGGTCTTTCCTACATAGTAATTATCCGGTGTTACCGTATTTGTCAGCATGCGTCCTTCCTTGACGAAGCAGTTGCTTACCCATCCTGTGTAAGGACGTCCGTTCTTGTAATAATAGTAGTTACCACCAAAGAGTGTCCATCCGTTGCCAAGCTTTGAAGTCTTGGTGATCTGACCCTTCTTGCCGATGGTGTAAAGCTTCTTATTATAGGTGTCGGCATAATCTTTTACTTGTGCCTCGCCATCCCAATCAAAACGATAGGTCTTTTTGCCAATCTTCGTTTCATTACGAGTTGTCATATGTGTCGTCGGATCTACATAGTACCACTCATTATTCAGGTAATACCAGCCGGACTCGACACGCTTACCGTTTGACTTGAAGATGTAATATCCGGTATTACCCTTCGCATCTTCATTATAACCCCTGTAGCTTGTTAACATTTGGCCGTTACTGAAGTAGTAGTATGCTTTTCCGATCTTAGTTAATCCTTCTGCAGGAACATTGTTCTTTGCATAATAGGTAATGCCCTTCAGCTTGGTCCAGCCTGTCTTCTTCAGCTTTCCAACATACGCACCGTCTCTGCCGAATACAAAATTACCGCTCTTCTTGGAAACAACGCCGGTCTGCATGTATCCCTGTGAATCGAAGGAATACTTCTTCTTTCCAATCTTCTTTGTTCCGGTTACCAGAGCGCCTGTCTTTGATGCATATCCAAAGGCACGTTCATAGGAACCAAAGTCAACCCATTCGTTTGTCTGAAGAGTTCCGTCGTTTCTGAAAGAGTAATACTTACCATTGATCTTATAGACTCCGTTTCTGTAAGCATATCCGTCTTCGTTAAAGTAATACTTAAACTTGCCAACCTTCTTCCACTTCTTCTTAAGCGGAACCTTGTTCTGCAGATATACGATTGCCGTACGTTCCGGATTCTCGTAGTAGAGACCTGTCTTCTTAACTCTGGTCAGCTTTCCGGTCTTATCAGCATGATAGAACTTTCCATCTACCTCTGCATACTCATTTGTGATGGCTGCCGCACCTTCATACGGGAAGTAATAGGTCTTCTTTCCGATCTTCTGAAGGCCTTCCTTCGCTCTGCCGTCCGCACCGTAATAGTATTTACGGAACCACGCATTACGATACAGCTTTCCGCCAACCTTTGCACGGAAGTAACCGTAATTACCTTTTTCGTCAGACGCGGAGAACTGTTTGTTATCATACATTCTTCCGTTGTAATCAAAGCCGTAGTATGCCTTTCCGATCTTACGAACGGTACTGGTCAGCATCTTACCGCCGACAGCATAATACTTATATCCATCCACGGTTGTAAACTGATTATTCTTGATCAGCTTGCAGACACCTGTTTTGGATACAGCATAAGGCTTTCCGTTTGCCGCTGTAACAGAGGTATTCTTATACATCCGTCCGTTATAGTCGAAATAATAGTTCTTTTTGCCAATGGTTGTAAGGCCTTCTGCAGCCACGCCCTTGGCACCGTAGTAATACTTCTCTACTTCATCATAGCCATAAACCGTTGCCCATGCATTGACATAAAGCTTTCCCCCCGGTTTTGCACGGTAGTAATTAGACTTGTTAGTATCATAATCATAAAAATCGAAGCTTTGATCATCATACATAACTCCATTGTAATTGAAGCCATAGTATGCGGAGCCGAGCTTTACGACCTGCCTCTTTAACATCTCTCCGTTCTTGATATAGTAGGTATTATTACCAACCTTCTTTTTGCCGTCCTTACTTCCGATATTCGTAGCAATACCGTCGTCATTACCCACATACCAGTTCGAACCAATCTTGCGGCCTTCGTTAATCATCAACCCACCAGAATCACTGAAGAGATAGGTTTTCTTTCCAATCTTCTTGAGACCTGTAGCCGCCTTGCCGTCTGCGCCGTAATAGTACTTAGAAGAATAATCATCTCTCTTATACCACATGTTCACACAGAGCTTTCCACTGGGCTTTGCATGGTAGTAGTAATAGATGCTCTGCTGCGTCTTCTCATCATAGTGATCGAAAATACTGAATGATTCATCTGAACGCATAATACCGTCACCATCAAATGCGTAAAGATCCGATCCGATCTTTATAACCTGACTGGTAACCAGCTTGTTGTTCTTCACATAGACCTTTTTGGTCTCTCCGTCCACTTTGGCAGCTACGAAACCGTCTTTTCTTTCCTTCTTGGCAACAAGCTTTCCTTTATTAACGAAGAATAAGAATTCACCGGAGTCAAAGCACGTCAAACCATAACTACTGTAAATATACTCCGCAGCACCATTCTTCTTGAAACCATAGGTGCTGCCATCGATGGTTTTTACAGTGTTCTTCAGATACTCACCATTCATATAATAGCGACCGATGTACTCACCGCCTTCATATTCATAGTGCCATCCATCTTCTACCAGAGCGACATCCTGTACAGAATCTCCGCCCTTCTCGGTCTTGACGTCTTTTTTATCTTTGACGTCTTTGACATTTTTGACATCGACCTTTTTGTCCTGGTCATCCTGTTTGTCCAGTACGTCCGTATCATCCACAACCGCAGTTGATCCCTCTTCATCAACTATGACTGCTTCTGTGGATCCGGTCACAGCGTCCTCAGGACCTGCAGCCAGAACCGGGAGACTGGGTACAGACAGAAAACCGGCGAAAGCAACCATCAGGGCCGCTTTCTTCAATTTGTCTACCCTCTTTCTCATCAAAAAACCTCCTTCTTTTAAGATGCGCCATTTATAAAAAAAGCTACAATAATTATATTCTTTTTGGTAATAATATTCAACAAAAAAACTCTGTCCGAAGACAGAGTTTCCTTAAAATATACTTCAAAACAATTAATCAACAGAAACGATTTCTTTCTGATTGTAGGAACCACAGTTCTTGCAAACGCGGTGAGGCATCATAAGTGAGCCACACTTGCTGCACTTTACCAGGTTCGGAGCAGACATCTTCCAGTTTGCTCTTCTCTTATCTCTTCTTGCTTTAGATATTTTTCCCTTCGGGCAGATTGACATACCGATCACACCTCCTTACCTAAAATCACACTTCTGCTATTATACTTATGTCGTATGAGAATGTCAATAACAAATTTTAAAAAAATCCATACTTCAGAGTTTCTCTTGCAATGGCCAGCTCCTCGTTGGTGGGGATGATGGCACATTTTACCTTGGAATCCGGTGTGGAGATCAGCGTTTTGGTCCCGCTCTTCTGATTTGCTTCCTCATCCAGCCGGAGTCCCAGATAGGTAAGGCTGCTGATGATCTCCTTCCGAACCTCGGCATCCCACTCACCGATACCGGCGGTAAATGCGATCAGATCCACGCCGTTCATGGCTGCCACGTAAGCACCGATGGTCTTGATGATGTGGTAGCAGAATGCATGGAAGGCAAGAACTGCCTTCTCGTCTCCGGCAGCAACCCCGGCATCGATGTCCCGCATATCACTGGAAATGCCGGACAGACCGTAAAGTCCGGATTCCTTATTCAGCACATTCAGAACCTCATCTACGGAAAGCTGTTCCCGATCCGCCATAAACTGGATCACCGCAGGATCCAGGCTTCCGGAACGGGTTCCCATGATCAGGCCCTCCAGCGGTGTCAGTCCCATGGATGTATCCACGGACTTTCCACCCTTCACAGCCGTGATGCTGGCTCCGCCGCCCAGGTGGCATACAATGATCTTCGTATCCTCTATGGGCTTATCCAGAAATGTAGCCGCTTCCTTTGATACAAAGCTATGGCTGGTTCCATGGAAGCCGTACTTCCGGATCTTATACTCATCATAGTAACGGTAGGGAATACCGTAGATATATGCCTTCTCCGGCATGGTCTGATGGAAGGCCGTATCAAAGACCGCTACATTCGGCACGCCGGGCATCATTTCCATGCAGGCACGGATCCCCAGCAGGTTTGCGGGGTTGTGGAGCGGTGCCAGTCCGCTGACTGCCTCGATCTGCTCCAGAACCTCATCCGTGATCTTAACGGATGTGGAGAAGGTCTCTCCTCCGTGAACTACACGGTGTCCCACAGCATCGATCTCATCCAGAGACTTCAGGGATCCATGCTCCGGATCCAGAAGCTCGCGGATCACGATCTTCAGGGCTGTTCCATGATCCGGCATATCCTCCTTGATCAGGATCTTCTCTCCTGTCACAGGATGATCGAACTTGATCTGCCCGTCCAGAAAGATCCTTTCACAAAGTCCCTTTGCCAGAACCTTTTCCGTATCAGAATCGATCAGCTGATATTTTAATGTGGTGGAACCACAATTGATCACAAGAATTTTCATACTGCCTTTACTTCCTCCTCATCGTCATCATCTTTTGTATCCTTCTTTGTATCCTCTTTCGAGGCCCCCTTCGTCTCAGGCTTCCCTGGCTTTCCTGTCTTCAATCCTTCGATGATTGCAGAGACCTTTGCAGTTTCCTTCTGAAACGGATCCTTCCTGGCTTCTGCAGTCTCCTTCGAGTCCTTCGGCTCCTCCGATTTCTTCGGCTCCTCCGGTTTCTTCGGCTCCTTCGAGTCCTTCGACTCCTCCGATTTCTTTGCCTCCTTCATCTGTCTCTCCTTCAGGCTTTCTTCTTCCCGGCCGTAGATTACGATCATGCCGCGGCCGTTCTCCTTACTGAAATACATGGCACGGTCGGACTGATCCAGAACATCCACGATCTCCTCCGCGATCTCAGGGTAGTTGGACATACCGATGGACGCATTTACGTGGATCTCTTCACCCTCGTAATGAACGATATTCCGGATGATATCCTCCTGTACCTCTTCCAGGATCACGTAGAACTCATCCACGGAATAGCCCTGGAGGATCAGCAGGAATTCCTCACCGCCATAACGGACCGCGTAGCCGTTGTGGAGCTGCGCATACTTCTGATCCACGGAGGCCACCATACGGATGACATCATCACCCGCCAGATGCCCGTAGGTATCATTGATGGACTTAAACTTATCAATATCCAGCAGCGCCACAGAAAGACTCTGCTCATTTACGATACATTTGGCACAGATGCTGGGATAGATCTCATTGAAGTACGCCCGGTTGTAAACTCCGGTGAGACCGTCCTTGGTCGCCATATCCTTCATCTGCAGGTACAGCTTCGCACTGCGGACCGCCGCCGTAAAGTCAACCAGGGACGACTCATAGAAGGCGTATCCGTTCTCAAAGAAATCATAGTTTCCGGATACGACCACCAGCACACCGTAGTAGGTATCATTCTCAAAGGCCGGAAATGCCACCGCGTTGCTTGCATTTGTATCGCTGAGCAAACCCTCGGTAAAGTCATTGTTCCGGCAAAGCACCAGCGGCTCCGGTGTATGTCTGCGGCGGATCTTCTCGAAAATACTGTAGATATCCCGGCTCAGAGCCGCCTCATAATCCTCTTTTGCCGTAAGGATCTCACAGTAGGGCTCCTCATTCATGTAGATGTCCCGATCGATATACATGGCGCAGGCCGTGGGTTTCTTCAGCTTCATGATGTTCTCCATCATGTAACGCGCATTTTCGGGGATATCAAAATTCGTGGTGAAGGACTTCATGACCTCGATCAGCGAACGAACCTCCTCGTTCATGGACTCCAGGTTCCGATTGGCCTTCACAAGGTTCATCTTCTGGAAATTGATCTCACTGTTGACCTGACGGACCCTGTCCTGATAAACCATCAGCTGGTTCCGTTCCTCCTCCAGATTCACGGCAGCAAAATGTGCCTGCGTGGCTTTTGTCTCATAAAGACGGATCCCATCCACAAAGCCGTGGAACATGATATAGACCACGCCAACCATGACCGCACCGATCAGGATGTCCAGAATGAACCAGACACCGGTCAGCATCTCACGGAAGCAAAGCACCATGCTGATCTCAATGATCAGAAGATTCAGCACACGACGAATAAAGATTCCGAAGTCATCAAAGATGTCATTCAGGATCATGTCCTCAAATAAAAATAATAAACAGAATAAAAGGAATGGAATAAACTCCATGGCGTGGGGAGGTCCGAAAATGGTTCCCCCAGAGAGAATGAGAATTCCAAGAAATGCCCGTAGGCTGAAGTACTTCGCGGGGACGGCAAACTTCCGCATCAGGAAGTATTCATCCATCACCCAGCAAAGGATCAGTGCCACGATGTAATAGGCCATGGTGGTGGGTTCCGGGGAAAGTGTCAGGACTTTACAGAGAATTACGATACTCAAAAGTACCACATAGAATACTCTATGCAGTCGGAAATATCGTTTCATGTAGTTTAGCCTGTAAACTTCCGGCATGACCCAAACCTCTGTTTTATGTAAAATTAACCTATGATATTATAGCACCAATCTGTCAGAACTTCAATAAAAGTCTGTTCAGTTCCTGATTAAGTTTCAGTTCCAGTGCTGCTGCGTCAAGATCATTTTTCAAAACAACGTCGGCATGTTGAAGAAAGTATTCATCCTCCGGCTGGCTGGCAAATACAGCCTCCCATTTTTCCGGAGTCCCGCCCCGGGAATCAAGCAGCCGCCGGATGCGGATCTCCTTCTTTGTATGGACATACCAGATCTCATCACAGATGGCCTGGTATCCATCCTGGATCAGCAGGGCCGCCTCGATCACAAAGAGACGGGTTCCCTTCGCCCGGTTTCTCCGGATCCTTTCCCGGATATTCCGTTTTACCTCCGGATGAACGATATGGTTCAGCTGCTCCAGCAGCTC